>NZ_DAWBAJ010000005.1:0-80982 GCF_052306735.1 Dysosmobacter sp.
ATTCTGGAGTGCAGCCACCTGGGCATCGACTTCGGCGGCCTGCGGGCGGTGAATGACTTCAACCTCACCATCGGCCGGACGGAGATCGCCGGCCTCATCGGCCCCAACGGCGCCGGCAAAACCACCATCTTCAACCTGCTGACCAAGGTCTATCAGCCCACCCGGGGCACCATCCTGCTGGATGGACTGGATACCTCCGGCAAGACCACAGCTCAGATCAACCGCATGGGCATTGCCCGGACCTTCCAGAACATCCGCCTGTTCAACAACCTCTCCGTGGAGGACAATGTGAAGATCGGTCTCCACAATCAGGAGCGCTACTCCGCCATCACCGGCGTTCTGCGCCTGCCCTGGTACTGGAGCCGGGAAAAGGCCGCTCATGAGCGGGCACTGGAACTGCTGTCCCTCTTCGGGATGGCGGACTTGGCGGACCATCAGGCCGGTTCCCTTCCCTACGGCGCCCAGCGCCGGCTGGAGATTGTCCGGGCCCTGGCCACCAATCCCTCTCTTCTATTGCTGGATGAGCCCGCCGCGGGCATGAATCCCTCTGAGACGGCGGAGCTGATGGAGAATATCGTCAAGATCCGGGACACGTTCCAGATCGCCGTCATGCTGATCGAGCACGACATGAAGTTGGTCATGAGCATCTGCGAGGGCATCTGCGTCCTGAACTTCGGGCAGGTCATCGCCAAGGGCACCGCCGAAGAGATTCAATCCAACCCCGCCGTCATTGAGGCATATCTCGGTAAACAGAAGGAGGCGTGACCATGGAACCGATTCTGAAAGTCAGCGACATCAACGTCTACTACGGCGCCATACACGCCATCAAGGGCGTCTCTTTCGAGGTAAATCCCGGAGAGGTCGTCACCCTGATCGGCGCCAACGGCGCCGGCAAATCCACCACGCTGCAGACCATCTCCGGCCTGCTCCACTCCCGGACCGGCTCCATCGAATTCCTGAACGAGAACCTCATGGGCGTTCCCGCTTTCAAGATCGTCTCCCGGGGCCTGGCCCAGGTGCCGGAGGGCCGCCGCGTCTTTTTGCAGATGACGGTGGAGGAGAACCTGGAGATGGGCGCCTATACCCAGCCCAACGCCACCATCGCCCCGGGCCTGGAGCGGGTCTATGACCAGTTCCCCCGTCTGAAGGAGCGCCGCCGTCAGATCGCCGGCACCCTCTCCGGCGGCGAGCAGCAGATGCTGGCTATGGGCCGGGCCCTGATGTCCAACCCCAAGCTGCTGATGCTGGATGAACCCTCCATGGGCCTGGCGCCCATTCTGGTGGAGCAGATCTTTGAGATCATCCGCAGCCTCCACAAGGCGGGCACCACCATTTTGCTGGTGGAACAGAACGCCCAGGCGGCGCTGTCCGTGGCGGACCGGGGCTATGTGCTGGAGACCGGCAAGATCGTCACCACCGGCACCGGCGCGGAGCTGCTGGCAAGCCCCGCCATCAAGAAAGCATATCTGGGCGGCTGACCGTCTCGTTTCCCCGGAAAACCGCCGAAAAAGGAGAGCGCAAAAGCGCTCTCCTTTTTATTTGCAGCGGAGGATCCGCTGTGGTATACTCCTGTCAAGACAGATTACGGGAGGCGGTATCATGCGCGCAGAAGAGCGGCGGGCAAAAATTCTGGAGATTCTCCACGGGGCCGGCGGGCCCGTCAGCGCGGCCACCCTGGCGGGGCAGTTTTCCGTCAGCCGCCAGATCATCGTGGGAGACATCGCCCTGCTGCGGGCGTCGGGCGCCAATATCTCTGCCACGCCTCGGGGATATGTGATTCTGGGAGAGACCCCGGGACTTGTGCGGCGGGTGGCCTGCCAGCACGGCCCCGGCGGGATGGAGGCGGAACTCAACGCCGTGGTGGATCAGGGCTGCACGGTTTTGGACGTCATCGTGGAGCACCCGGTATACGGACAGCTCACCGGGTCGCTGCAGCTGTCCAGCCGCTACGATGTTCAGCAGTTTCTCCACCGCTGCGCTGCCTCCGACGCCCAGCCCCTCTCCCTTTTGACGGAGGGCATCCACCTCCACACCCTTGCCTGTCCGGATCAGGCCGCCTTTGACCGGGTGCAGGCAGCTCTGCGGGAAATGGGCGTCCTCTTGGAGGGCTGAGCTTCATCTGGGCCTTGACAGATGGACAAATCGTGAGTATGATGTGGTATACAGGTGTCAAGACACCTGTATACCACATTTATTTTTGAGAGAGAAACAGGTGCTTCCCATGGAAAATTTCAAAGCTTTTCTGAAACGTAAAAACATCGTCATCTCCGGCAAGCGGTATGGCATCGACGCCCTGGGCGCCATGGCCCAGGGACTTTTTTGCTCGCTGCTCATCGGCACGATTCTGGACACCCTGGGGGATCAGCTGGGGATCGCGTTCCTCGTAACCGTAGGCGGCTACGCCTCCGCCATGTCCGGCGCGGCCATGGCCGTGGCCATCGGCTACGCCCTCCAGGCGCCGCCCATGGTGCTCTTCTCCCTGGTAACGGTGGGCTATGCCGCCAACGCCCTGGGCTCCACCACCCTCTCCGGCGGCAGCGGCGCCGGCGGCCCTCTGGCAGTCCTGTTCATTGCCATCATCGCTGCGGAGCTGGGCAAGGCCGTCAGCAAGGAGACCAAGATCGACATCCTGGTGACGCCCCTGGTGACCATCCTGGTGGGCGTGGCTCTCTCCGCCTGGTGGGCACCGGCTATCGGTACCGCCGCCAGTGCCGTCGGCGACTTCGTCAAGTGGGCCACGGTGCTCCAGCCCTTCTGGATGGGCATTCTGGTCTCCGTGGTCATCGGCATCGCCCTGACGCTGCCCATCTCCTCTGCCGCCATCTGCGCCGCCATCGGCCTGACCGGCCTTGCAGGCGGCGCCGCCGTGGCGGGATGCTGCGCCAATATGGTGGGCTTTGCCGTGATGAGCTTCCGGGAAAACCGCTGGGGCGGTCTGGTGAGTCAGGGGCTGGGCACCTCCATGCTGCAGATGGGCAACATCGTGAAGAACCCCCGGATCTGGCTGCCGGCCATCCTCACCTCCGCCATCACCGGACCGCTTGCCACCTGCGTGTTCCACTTTGAGATGAACGATCCCGCCTCCGGCGTGGCCAGCGGTATGGGCACCTGCGGCATGGTGGGCCCCATCGGCGTCTACACCGGCTGGGTCAACGATGTGGCCACCGGCGCCAAAGCCGCCATCACCGGCATGGACTGGCTGGCCATGGCTCTTTTGTGCTTCATCCTCCCCGCTGTCCTCACCTGGGCCTTTGGCCTGTTCTTCCGGCGCATCGGCTGGATCAAGGAGGGGGACCTGAAGCTCTCCTGACGTGACACCCCCTGGCCCGGAGGCCAGGGGGGACTTTTTATCGGTTCAATGACAGGAACAATGTACAGCCGGAAACAGCCATAGAACTATAGCGAAGCAGATCATTTCCAACGGTAGCCAACTTCATAACCCACAGCCACCATGGCCTCCATTGATTGAGGATCCGAGGAAGCAACCCGGAATAGGCCGCTGCCCATACTATATAATAGAGCAGTGCCAGCAGCCCCAGCACCAGCAGCACCCGCCGGGCCCGGACGCTGCGCACCCGGATGTCCGCCCACAGCGACGCAAAAGCGGGAATCAGGCAGCCTGCCGCCAGAACTCCCAGGGGCGGCACCACCAGCAGGTATACCAATCCTGGAAGAACCGTAAAGGTCTCCATGCGCAGGCGGTAGAGATACGGCTCCAGGGTCACCTCCATCACCAGCCAGGCAAGTACCACCACGGCACAGAGCACCGTGCACACCACATACCGCCGCTGGAACCGGGCATAGCCCTCCTCCACCGCGCCCGGGCCGTAGATCAGCTCCCGGATGTCGGTGCCCAGGGCCTCTGCCAGTGCAGTCAGGGTCTCTGCATCCGGCTGATTCTTCCCGGTCTCCCAGGCAGACACCGCCTGCCGGGTGACGTGGAGCCGCTCCGCCAGATCATCCTGGGTCAGTCCCGAGCGCTGGCGCAGCCGCTTGAGATTACGTCCCACCATGGGTTTTCCCTCCTTCCAGATTGGATCTATGATAGCATACCGGCAAATCTTTGTCACGCAACGATCCGTTGCCCGTCGGATGCAGCAGGCAAACCTGCGAAAAAGAGCCTGCAGATGGCTGCAGGCTCTTTTCTCTCCTTAAGAGATCGGGATTCTTATTCGTAGCGCAGAGCGTCGATGGGATTCAACCGGGCTGCCTTGTTGGCAGGCAGGTACCCGAAGAGGATGCCGATGGCCACGGACACGCCGAAACTCACGGCGATGGACCCCAGGGTGGGGGTGGCCGTGAAAGTGGCGGCAGTACCGCCGGTGGACATGCTGGAAGAGGCCATGAGGCCGTTGACCAGGGTGCCCGCCACAGTGGCCAGTACAAGGCCGAAGACGATACCCAGCACACCGCCGATGGCAGAGGTGGTGCCGGCCTCGATAATGAACTGGCCCCGGATATCCTTTTGCTTGGCCCCCAGGGATTTGCGGATGCCGATCTCCCGGGTCCGCTCCGTAACGGACACCAGCATGATGTTCATGATGCCGATGCCGCCCACCACCAGGGAAATGGCGGCGATGGCCACCAGGACGATCATCATGGTGTTCATCATGGTGTTCATCACGTCCATCATTTCGGCAGATGTGATGACCATGTAATAGTCCGAGGACAGATAGGTGTCATACAGCAGCCGCTCCACGATGCCCTTGGCAGCAGTGGAGGTATCCTTGCTGGTGCTGGTCATCATGTACATGTCCATCGAGGAACCGGCGCTCAGAAGCCGGGCGTTGGTATAGGGGATATAGACCTGGTCGTCTCCGCTGCCGGAGGTGTTGTCCGCCTGCTTTTCCAGCACGCCCACGATCCGGTAGGAGACGCCGCCCACGGTGAGGGTCTTGTCCAGGGCGTCGCCCCGGAAGGCCTCCTGGGCGATATAGGAGCCCACCACGCAGACATTCTGGTAACGGGAGACATCCACATAGCTGAGGAAGCGCCCCTGGGCCAGGGATCCGCCGCTCATGGTCTGCATCCGCTCGTCGTCAAAAAAGTCCTCGCTGACGCCGTACACGGAGGTATGGTCAAATTCCAGGGTGCCGGAGCTGACGGAGGTCATGGCCGACACGTAGGGGGAGACGCCGGAAAGATACTGGGGATAACGCTCCGCCAGGGCGTAGAGATCCTCCGGCTCCACATTGCGGGTGCTGCCGTCCTCCGGTCTCCACACCTGAACCTGCAAAAGGTTGGATCCCAGCTTCTCAAACTGCTCGTTCATCATGTTCTGCATGCCGTTGCCCAGAGACAGGATGACGATGACAGCGCCCACGCCGATGATGATGCCAAGCATGGTCAAAAGGGCCCGCATCTTGCTGGTGCGCAGAGACTTCAAGGCCAGCTTGAAAGACTGCGTAAAGCTCATGCCATCACCTCCCCCGCCTCATCGTCCTCGTGGGGCTGAACCACTGCCCGGGGATCCGAGGCGTCGCCGTCGTAAATAATGTGGCCGTCCTGGAGGCGTACAATGCGCCGGGCTTTCACGGCAATGGAGTTGTCGTGGGTGATGAGGACCACCGTGTCCCCCTCCCGGTTGAGCTGCTGCAGAAAGTTCAGCACTTCCCGGCCGGTGCGGGAATCCAGGGCGCCGGTGGGCTCATCCGCCAGAATCACCGAGGGCTTGCCCGCCAAAGCCCGGGCAATGGACACCCGCTGCTGCTGGCCGCCGGAGAGCTGGCTGGGCAGGTTCCGGCGCTTATCCGCCAGGCCCACCCGCTCCAGAGACTGGATGGCCCGCTTCCGGCGCTCATCGGCTCCCTCCCCCGCATACAGCAGGGGGAGCTCCACATTCTCCTGCACCGTCAGCTTGGGGATCAGGTTATACTGCTGGAAGATGAAGCCCAGCATCTTGTTGCGGATCTCCGCCTGCTGGTCATCGTCCATGGTAGAAACGTCGATGCCCCCCAGGTGGTAGCTTCCGGAGGTGGGCACATCCAGGCAGCCGATGATGTTCATGGCGGTGGATTTGCCGGAGCCGGAGGAGCCCACGATGGCCACGAACTCCCCCTGATCCACTGTCAGGCTGACGCCGTCCAGGGCATGGACCGTCTCGTCACCCATCTGGTAGATCTTATAGACGTCTTTCAACTCGATGAGATGGCCCATGGGATCAGCCTCCCATCATGGTCTGCATCAGAGTCGACGCCTGATTCAAGATCAGGATGGTATCCCCCTCGGACAGGCCGTCGGTGACTTCGATGTACTGGTCATCATTGCGGCCCACTGTGACCTCCCGCTTTTCGATCTTGCTGGGGTCCGCCACCGTGGTGCCGTCCTCGCTCATGGCACCGGGGCCGGGCACCAGCACGGTGCCGTCCCGATCCACTGCCTCCACAGGCACCGTCAGCACGTCGGGCACCTCCTCACCGATGATCTGGGCGGAGACGTTCATGCCCGGCAGCAGATCGCCGTAGTCCTCAATGACAATGGTGACGGGGTAGTTGGTAGCGCCGTTGGCAGTGGTGCCGTTGATGCTGATCTTATCCACCACGCCGATGTACTCCTCGCCCTCCCGGGCGTTGGAGGTGATGCGGACCTTCTGGCCCACCTCCACCTTGCCGATATCCAGCTCGTGGACGTTCATCTCCAGCTTCAGATAGGACAAATCGTAGATGACAGCCAGGTTGCCGGAGCTGACGCCCTCCACCTTATCTCCGGCCTTGAAATTCTTTTCGATGACCTCACCGGAGATAGGGGATTTGATGTTGTAATCGTCTACCGTATCCGCGGCAGTCTGGGAGGACAGCTGCGCCGTCTCCAGGTTCAGCTTGGCGTTTTGGATCTGATCCCGAATGGACTCGGAATCCACCGTGCAGAGCACCTCGCCCTTGGTGACGTTGCTGCCTGCCAGCTTTTCAAATCCGGTGACCGTACCGGAGCCGGTGGCGTACACCGTCTCCACGCCGCTCATATGGACACTGGCATTTCCGTAGCTGGCATAGCCGCCGATGGAGGCAGAGGCGGTGAAAGAATCGGAGACCACGCCGGGATTCGTCAGCTTCACCCGGACGGAGGATGCCTGCATACCGTTGCTGGTGACCACCTGCGTGTCCGAAATGGATACCACCGTCCCGGCCACAGAGCCCTCGAAATCCCCCACAAAGACGGAGGCGGGCTGCCCAATGTAAAAGGTATCGGCGGCAGTATAGGGGAACATGAAATCAATGGTCAGTTCCGTACTGGACACCACTTTAGCCAGGGCCGTGCCGGAGCTGACGGTATCACCGTTGTGGACATAAACTTCACTGATTACGCCGGAGATAGGCACCGTGGGGCTGCGCATCTCCAGAGCCTGCTGATAGTTCAGCTGAGCCTGCTCCACGGAGATATTGGCCCGGTCCATGGAGTTCTGGGCGTCGCTGTTGTCCAGGGTGTAAAGCAGGGTGTCCTTTTCCACATGATCGCCCTCCTCAAAAGGAGCGCTGAGAATCTCCCCGGAAACCAGGGTGGTGACGTTATAGGAGTCCGCCGGCTCCAGGGTAGCTGTACCGGAGACAGCCACCGTCAGGTCCCGCCTCTGGACGGTGTCCACCAGATAGCTGCTTCCCAGCTGGGAGTTGACGCTCTTGCGGGTCTGTGCCACGCAGCCTACCACCACAGCCGCCACCACTACCAAAACCACCAGGATCTTCATCCACTTGCGGCCCTTTTTGCCCTTGGGCAGGTGAAAGCGCTTCTTCCGGGGTGCTTCCTCCTGCTCCGTAACCGCCGGATCTTCCGTCTTCGTCTCCTGCATCAGTACTTCGTTCATAAATTACCTCCCACACGCATCTGCGTAATATACCATGTTCTTCCTTATGCTTCTGCCGGCTTCCCCAGGGAGCCTTCCGCCCCTTTGTCCCGGGCCATGCCCCGCCGGAAAATATCCAGCAGATTCTCCAGATGTGCCCGGATCTCCGGAGCGTTGTTGTTTTGCAGCGCCGAGTAAATCAGCGGACCCGTCATCACCAGCAAGGCTGACAACATGTCCCGCAGATCCCGGTCCCGCCGCAGATCCAGCAGCTCCGGATCCACCAGGCCGCTGAGTCGGGACAAAACAGCCTCCGGATCCAGCAGCCCCATCACCGAAGTCTTCTGCAGGCCGTGGTTGCATCCGATAATGGCCGCCATGGCGCCCATCTCTCCCAGCTGGCACTGGGATCCCCGCAGCTGGATGTAATCAAAGAGATCCAACAGCGCCCGGAAGATATCCCCTTTCGCCCGCATCAGGCACTCCTCAATGACCAGCATCAGCTGATCCAGATATCCGGACATCAGATAGCGGAACAGATCTTCCTTATCCTGAAAGTACATGTAGAAACTGCCGCGGGGGATCCCCGCATCCTTGATGATCTGATTGATGGACGCCTCGTTGTACGGCCGGCTGGAAAACTCCCGGGTAGCCGCCTCCAGCAGCTTTTCCTGCTTTTCCTGCGCAAGATTGAGAAAAGTCGCACTGGGCATCTGCCTCACCCTCCCTATACGAAATTGCGGCCGCAGTTTCCTCATTGCCAGCTGGATTCTACACCTTCCAGCCGGTAGAAAGTCAAGAAAAAAACGCCGCGGCGCGCATTCTGATGTGACAACCTGTCGCACATCATAAACGACAAGTTGTCATGTTGCAAGTGCCGCAGTTTAATATTCACAGAATTTTAACACATGCACTTGGATGTATCTGGCAGCATGTTCATAATTTATTCATGATTTTTCTTTAGCTTTCAGGTATGGTACAGGTATGAAAGAATACGCTTTCATAGATTCACAGTCGTGTTGTATGGAGGAACCTGCTTATGAAAAGGAAAAATTTCTTCAGGAAACGGTTACCGGCCTTTGTCATGACCCTGCTTCTGCTGGGCAGCACGGTACCAGCCGCAGCGGCCGCGGACTCACAAGCCGGTGAGGACGCCCGCACCATGAGCGCTGTGCAGACCTTCCAGGCCTCCGGTACCACCATTACCTATGAAGTGGATCCCGGCGACGAGGTCTATTTTGACTGGGAAGATTTTGACCAGTTCTTTTCCAGCTCTTATGTGCAATATGTAGAATTCGATGTCTCCAGCGGCGATTACAACGATGTGGACGGTTACCTCTGCATTGATTCCGACCGCGTCAGCGATGTGGATGACATCAATGACGCCCAGTTCTATTCTGACAGAGTCGATGATGAGGATGACTACGACTATCCCATCGACGATCTGAGCTTCGAAGCCTGGGATGATTTTACCGATACCTTTGAAATCGAATTCCGGGCCTATGACGAAAAAGAGGAACGGGTGGAGGGCAAAGTGGTCATCGAATCCACAGAGACCCACTCCTCCTCTTCCTCCCGGGGTGAGATCGTCTATGAGGTGGATGCCGGTGACGAGGTGACCTTTGACCGCTCTGATTTCAACGACGTCTTCCAGGAGGAATACGACGATTACACCCTCCGCTACGTGGTCTTTGACCCCGACAGCGATTATTCCTCCGCCGACGGCGCTATCTATTATGACTACGGCTACTCTGACGAGGCCTCGTTCTCCCGCAGCCGGCTGGGCAATTATGAGTTCTATTACTCTGACAGCGACTACGGCGACTATCCCCTTCGGGATCTGAGCTTCGTGGCCGGGAACGATTTCGACGAGGAGCTCTCCATCGACTTCCGGGCCTATTACTCCAACAGCCGCTATGTGGACGGCACCCTGGTCATCAAGCCCTCCGGCAGAAGTTCCAGTTCCAGCCGGGGCGACATTACCTATGAAGTGGATGCCGGCGATGAAGTCTATTTTGACAGCGATGATTTCAACGACTTCTTCCAGGAGGAATACGACAACTACGAACTCCGCTATGTGGTCTTCGATCCCGACAGCGACTACTCCTCTGCCGACGGCGCCATTTACTATGACTATGACGGGCGCAACGAGACCTCTTTCTCCCGCAGCCGGTTGGGCAACTATGAGTTCTATTATTCCGACAGTGATTACGGCGACTACGATCTGGATGATCTGAGCTTCGTGGCCGGGGATGACTTCGACGAAGATCTCTCCATCGATTTCCGGGCCTATTACTCCAGCAGCCGCTATGTGGACGGCACCCTGGTCATCAAGGCCTCCGGCTCCAGTTCCAGTTCCGGCAAAGCCGACATCACCTATCAGGTGGATCCCAACGATGAGGTCTATTTCGACCGCTCCGACTTCAACGATTTCTTCCAGGAGGAATATGATGACTATTCCATCCGCTATGTGGTCTTTGAAGCCGACAGCAACTACACCTCTGCCGACGGCACGCTGTATTATGACTATGGTTACTCCGGCGAGACCTCCTTCTCCCGCAGCAAGCTGAGCAACTATAAGTTCTATTACTCCGACAGCGACTACGGCGACTATGCCCTCCGGGATCTGAGCTTCGTGGCCGGACGGAATTTTGACGAGGCTGTTACCCTGTCCTTCCGGGCCTACTACTCCAATACCCGCTATGTGGACGGCACGGTGCGGATCGAACCCACCGGCTCCAGCTCCAGCACCAGCTCCCTGAAGGCCAATATTCTCTACACCACCACCACCGGCAAGGCCGTGCAGATCAACGCCAACGACATTGCCCGGTTCTACTCTGCCGCCTATCCCAACTATCAGCTCCAGTATGTGAAGCTGGACGGCGTTCCCTCCCTGGGCAGCCTGTACTACAATTACTACTCCGCCAGCAAGTACGGCACCACCCAGCTCAGGCTCACCGCTTCCAACTGCGGCAGCCAGCTTCTGTACTTCAGCCCCACTTCCACCAGCCAGTATTCCCTCTCGGAGCTGACCTACATCCCCGGCGGCACCAACTACTGTGTCACCGTTCCCTTCACCGCTTACGGCAGCGGCTCCACCTCTGTGAAGGGCACCATTCTCATCAGCGTGACTCCCACCCTGATCTCTGAGGTCTACGGCGTAACACCCAAGGGCAATTCCGTGAACTTCCCCAGCAGCTCCATCTATGCCTCCGTCGTGGTCTCCACCGGATCCTCCATGGCCAGCATCCAGCTGCTGTCTCTGCCTGCTTCCAATGTCGGCACGGTATACGCCAGCGGCACCTCTCTCACCAGAGCTGATACTTCCACGCTGTACACCTATACCTCCGGCACCAGCAGCATTTCTCAGCTGCGCTTTGTCCCTGCTACCGGCTATACCGGCTCCGTGGAGATCCCCTACGTGGCATACTCCAGCAACGGAACCGCCATCGGCGCAGGCAAGTTCTGCCTGGGCGTGGTCAGCAGCATCCGGCAGTTTACGGACATGACCTCTTCCACCTGGTGCTACAAGTATGTAACGGAGCTCTCTGACGCCAAGGTCATCGACGGCTATACCGACGGCACCTTCCGTCCCAACAATACCGTTACCTACGGCCAAGCCCTCAAGCTCATCATGCTGGCCGCCGGCTATCCCGCCCAGGCCCAGACCGGCAGCCATCCCTTCAGCGGCTACCTGTCCCGGGCGCAGAAGGACGGCCTGGTGTCCGGCTCCATCAACCTGGACACTCCCATCACCCGTCTTGCTGTGGCGCAGATCGCCGCCAAGGCCATGAAGCTGAGCACCAGCGGGCTCTCCAGTGTCAAACCCTTCACCGACACTTCCGATCCCTATGTCCAGGCGCTCAATGCCGCTGGCATCGTGGAGGGATACTTCTCCAACGGCACCAGCACCTACAAGCCCTATAACACCCTGACCCGCGGTCAGATCTCCGCCATCGTTTGGCGGATGGAGCGGGCTCTCTGATCCCATTTCCCCTAAACAAAAAAGACGCGGCCAGATCTGGCCGCGTCTTTTTTACGTGGGTGCCTCTCCCTGCCCGGGGCCGGAACCGAAGCCTTGTCCCGCAGATTTGCACCTTCTCTCCCAACGCCGAAGCTGCTCCCATCAGAGCGATCACCCGGACAAAACCAGAATAAAAAGCGCACCGAAGAGGGTCACCTCTCCGGTGCGCTTTTTGCAGTCCCGGTCATGCCTCTCCAAGACGGTACCGGTCAGGGAGGGAAGGCGCTGCACGCCCTCACGCACGTTTGGGGGCATCTCCCATGACAGGGCGGTACTTCCAGTACACATAAAACGACAAAAGCACCGTCAGCGTGTCCGCCGTCACCTGAGACCAGACGATCCCGAACATCCCAAATACGGCATTCAGGAAAAGCAGCATGGGGATATTGAACACCAGCCACCGGGTCACACCCAGAAACAGGGAGATCCGGCCCTTTCCGAAAGCTTGGAACATATAGACGGTGAAAAAGCTCAAAAACATCAGCGGCGTGGCCAGCACCCGGATGCGCAAAAACTGGGATGCCAGTTCCACCGTCTGGGGATTCTCAATGAACAGATGCGCGAACTGAACGGCAAACAGCTCATACAGGGCAATGCTGATCGCTGCGATGGTCAGCCCCAGCCGCCGGGCCAGGCGGATGGTATCCTCCATCCGCTGTTTGTTTCCGGCGGAGTAATTGTAGGCGATCAGGGGCATCATGCCCTGGCAGATTCCAATGCCCACATTCAGGGGGAAGCGCTCCACTTTCAGCACGATGCCCACAGCGGCCAGAGCCAGATCGTCATAGGACACCATCAGCTTGTCGATGATCACATAGTCCAGATCAAAGAGGAAGGTGGCAATGGCGGAGGGGATTCCCACCCCAAAGACCGCCAGAACGCTGTCCCGCCGGGGCAGGCCCCCCTTGGGGGAAAACGTGACCACGGAGCCCCGGCCCATCCGCATCAGCACCACTACGAAAAAGAGAAGGGCCGTGCAGTTGGAAAGACAAGTGGCAAGCCCGGCTCCCAACACCTCATGGCCGTCCGGCAGGAGAACAAACATAAACAGCGGATCCAGGGCAATGTTCAAAAGTCCTCCCAGGATAATGCCGGCACTGGCCTCCTTAGAACGGCCGACGCTGCGGATCAGGTTGGCCAGCACGTTGGAGAGCACCGTGGGAATCCCTCCGGTGATGATGACGCACAAAGCGTACTGCCTTGCGTATTCATAGGTATTTTCCCCGGCGCCAAGAATCCCCAGCACAGGCTCCATGAAAATTCCGATGCCCGCCGCAAACAGAGCTGCAATGGTGAGCCCCAGGTACAGCGAGAAGGCACTGACCCGCCGGGCCTCCGCCTCCTCCCCCTGGCCCAGCAGGCGGGATATCAGAGAACCGCCGCCGATCCCTGCCAGTCCGGCCAGGCAGAGGGTGATGTTGAATACCGGCAGGATCAAAGAAGTACCCGCTACCATATAGGGGTTGTCGGTCTGCCCCACGAAAAAGGTATCCGCCATGTTGTAGATCAGGACAATCAGCTGGCTGGAGATCGCCGGAACGATCATTTTCCGCAGGGCAGTGGGGATGGGAAGCTTTGCAAACACATCCTCCCGGGTGGAACTCACATTTGCTTGCATTGTACGACACCTGAGCTTTCTTGTGATCGTGCTGTTCCTTGAGAGATCCAGAGCGGCACCGTATTTCTTTTCTTGTAGTTTTTTATCATATCACACAAACAGGAGTTTCACCATCCCACGGCGAAAAATTTGCGTACACAGTGCCGGTAAAACGGCTGTCCCGTCAAAAACGTACAGGCAAAGCGGAGATCACAGGCACTTGGGCTATCATACCCCCACCGCTGACCGTCGTCTCCTATCCAAGGTCACAGTCCCCAATACATCACCCTCTCATCCCATTGGATCTGTAAGGCCGGAAAAAGCGGCAGGCCCGAAATGGGAGGCTTTCTCCCCTTCCGGGCCCGCTGGGCAATTTTTCCGGGATCCCATGGGTGCGGAAGCGGCCGCACCTGCTCCTGATCCCGTTACTCCTCCCCCATGCTCTGATGAGAGACAACGTGATACGTTTTGTCACCCACCTTCCGCAGCGTCAGCACATCCGTTCCGGAAGGGGACTCCTCGTTATAGAGCCACAGCAGATCGCCCTCCCGGTATCCCCAGGTACAGTTAAACATCCCGGGGCCGAAATCCGAGGTGTAATTGTAATAGGCATCATACTCCGACAGATAGGCCACGGCGGAGGTATCCAGATCCTCTGTGGTGATTCCGGCATACTCCTTCAGGATCAAATCCACCTGCCGACGGGGGTACTTATGGACGGGGACCGGCATGTCATCCAGGGATTCTACCTCCGAAAAGGGCCAGTTCTCCTCCTTCCTGAGGGCCTGGAACTCCGTCTCGCCGGTCTTGCTGCCGTCCCCCGGGAAGTAGCGCATGAATTCCTCGAAATCCAGCTGTGTCACGTCATCATAGTAGGAGGTCAAAAAGCAGCTGACGGGATTGACCCCGATGGGGTTTTCCTGTTCGTCCAGTACAATGGGTTCCAGGTATTCGTTGAACCAGGCCACCTCCTGGTCGCTCAGCAGCTCCGCGCCGTTCCGGATCGCCTGAGCTCTGTGGATAAAGGCCCGCACGTTCTCCCGGCGGATGTCGATACGATCCTCCTCTGTAGTCAGGTAGATGTACATGGGCTCCTCCTTCGGACCGGCGCCGCCGATGCTGAGGGAGAAGGTCTCGTCAATGGGATAGATCCGGATATAGAGCCCGGAACCGGTCTCGATGCAGTCATAGGCTTCAAAGTCCGCCCAAGACAGCTCCTCCCCTTTTCTCCCAACCAGATCCTGTACGTCCTCCAGAGTCAGCCGGGGCTTGACATCCGCACCGATACGGTCGTCCAGAGCGAAGCTCTCCGCCATCAGTTCCAGCGTCCGGGGCTCCATGGCAATGTAGGGGTAATCTGTGATGCGTCCGGAGTCATAGTCGGTGGTCACCCGCAGGCAGCCGCCGTCAGTCTCGTAGAGCCGGACGCGGATGTTCCCGTCGGGATACCTCCACGTCAGTTTTGTACCGTCTTCCGCAACGAAGCCTTGGTTCTCCAGAGCGGACTGCTGATCGGTCAGAGCCGTGTCCAACCGCTCTACCATCAGCGTGGAACCGGTTCCGTAACCGGAAACCCACTGCCACTGGTTTTCCGGATCTTCTGTCACGGCGCGCCCCCAGGCCGACACGGGAATATAGAGGTACCAGCCGTCCCCGTCAAAACGGTGGACCGGGAAATTCCCCAGGCTCCCTCCCTCCGGAACCTCCACCCGGTCGATCCAGTCCTCCACGTAGAGGGGCAGATCCAGGCCATATTCCGCCACATACCAGTCGTAGAGGGCCTCCTCACAGCTGTTGTGGTAGCCGTAGAAGTCCGTGTGTTCCGGGGCGGTTTTCTTCCAGAGGATTTCGTAGCGGCCGTTGTCGCTACGGCAGAGCACCACCAGCAGATCAGTCTGGTCGAAGTTACAGAATCCGTCCTCCGTCACGCCTCCGCCGCCGGCGATAAAGATTTCATGATTTTGGGCATTGGTGGGCTTGACCTCCCAGGAAAATTCCCACGCCTCCAGCCTGCCCTCCGGTGCCATACCCTCCAGCGACCCCAGAAACGTCACCTTCCCCCGGGCATCCTCCACCGTGTCCGTGACGGTCTGGTGGGTGTATGCACCGTCCTCACCGGCAATGGCATAGGTGATGCTGTTGCCATCCAGAATCTCCTGGACGCGGGCCTGGGCATAGTCCTCCATGCTGGCGTACTGCCCAGTCCGGTCATTGTCCGGATGGCCTGTGGGGTTTATGGCGCAGGCGGCAATGACTGCCGCGCAGGCTGCCCCGCCCGCCAGCACCGCCCACAACCGGGGCCGCCGCCAGGCCAGCACGTTTTTTACTCGGTCCCGGGGATCCCCCTCGCCGAAGGCCAGGGGCGCCCCGGCAATGATCCGCCGCCCAGTGGAAAGGCTCAGAAGGGACGCGGAGTAGTCTGCCCGGACATCCTCCCCCAGCTTCTTCATCACCGCCTCGTCACAGCTCATCTCCATATCCTTGCCCAGCAGCGTAAAGGCCAGCCACACCAGAGGATTGAACCAGTGGATGCAAAGGGCCAGAAATGCCACCAGCTTCACCACATGATCCAGCCGCCGGATGTGATGGCGCTCATGGAGCAGGATGTACCCCCGCTCCCGTTCCGGCAAGGCGGAGGGCAGATAGATTTTGGCCCGCACCAGTCCCAGCACAAAGGGGGTATCGATATGGTCAGCCAGATACACCTGCTTCTCCAAAGGCACCGCTCCCACCAGACGGCGGCGCAGCCGGATCAGGGACACCACGCCGTAACCTGCCAGCGCAGCCACACCCATTAACCAAACGATCGTGGCAATGGCCATAGGGGCCTCCAGGGGGTCAGCCACCGTCTGCTCCTCTCCCTGGGGCAGGGCACCGGTGATGGCCTCGCCCACCCCGGAAAGCGGCAGTTCCACCGCGGGTGTGGGATTGTGAACCACGTCCCGGGGCACGTAAGACACCGCGCTGGTGTGGTCGGTGACGGCTTCCAGGGGCGGATCCACCACCTGCAGCAGGGAGAATTCTGCCGTCAGCGACACCGGACACAGCAGCCGGAACAGTACCACCAACCACAGCGCATAGGAGAGGATTTTCGGTGCCTTCCGCAAAAGCAGGCGCATCAGCAGCACGAAGAGGATCACGACACCGGCGGTGAGGCTCATGTTCAGGATGACAGGCAGACATTCATAGGAGATGAAATTTCCCATAGCTCACCCCTCCCTGCTCTCATCGATCAGCTTCTGCAGCTGGCGGATCTCCTCCCGGGTCAGTTTTTTCCGGCTGGTGAAGGCCGCTAGAAACGCCGGCAGAGAGCCGTCAAAGGTCTCCTCCACAAAGCGCTTACTCTGCCTGGCGTGGAATTCCTCCCGGGAAACCGCAGCAGTGACGGTGCCGCCGTCATTGCGGAACAGTCCCCGGTCACAGAGCTTTTTCAGCACGGTGTATGTGGTGGATTTTTTCCACGTCAGCTCCTCCTGACACAGCTTCACCAGCTCTCCGGAGGTCAGGGGCTCGTGCGCCCAGATCAGATCCGCGAACCGGCTTTCGATAACACCCAGCTTCGTATCGTCCATAGGGACCTCCTTTTGGTCTATTTATTATAGACCCTCTTTCTGTTTTTAGTCTATCATAAATAAACCAAGCCTGTCAAGCGCAGCGGAAGCTGCGGCACCCAGGCGCACAACGCCGGGATCAGCCCCGGCTCCGCTTCCCCCTGCGTTTTCCCCGTCTGACGCCGCATGAGCCATTTGGTCAAAGGGCTCCCGTTATCCCGGGACACAGGCAGCAGAACAGCGGCACAGGAGATCCTGCTGCTCTGCTCTTTCCCAGATCACGCCCACCCCGTCAGCAGGGGCATCAGCTGGTTTCGGCAGATCCATGTTCCGTTATACCGGGTACGCGTCCGGGTCTTGGCCCACAGGCTGCGATCTTCCCGCATCAGGTTCACGATAGCCTCTCCGTGTTCTTCATAGTAAGCCTGTTCCGACGGGACATACTTCTCATGTGTATCATAGCCGAAATTCCGCCCGTCCCACCGCATGAAATAAGCGCCCAACCGGTCTCCCAGTTCCTTCAGAGCAGGGACCGCCTCATTGAGCACCAGAAAATTTCCCCGGCTGGCAGCCTCCAGCACCGTCAATCCAAAGGACTCGGAGTAAGAGGGGCACAAAAACAGGTTGGAAAGTCCGAACAAATCAAACACGCCCTGCCGGGGGAACCCCTGCTCATACCCCAGATCGGAGGTAAACACCAGATCCCCCTCCTCCAGTCCGAACTTGCGTCCTTCCATTCGAATGGTCCTCTTGTAGATATTGCTGGGTATATCCGCACAGGGGAAGTCGCAGAATACGACTTTGGTGCACTGCTCCGTTTTATGCTCAATGGCTCCCGCCAACGCGGCCACCTTGTCAAACCGCTTGCCGGGGGTAAGCCGTCCGGGATAGACCACCAGGAGATCCGCGCTCAGCAGATCCACACTCTCTGCCACCCGCTGTACGTCCTGACTCAGAGTTTCCAGCAGCGGCAAGCTGTTATACACCACCGCACAGTTGCCCTGGGGCACGTCATACTGCCGGGCCAGAGCCTCGATCCCCGAGTAGGTGGGATAGACAAAACGGGTGTTGGGCATGGGCGTAAACCGGGCGGAAAAGGGCTCTTCCAGCTTCTGCGGACGGTTTGCCGGCAGAGAGTGGGTAAAGGCCAGGAACCGCACTTGGGGCAAGGACTTCTGCGCCTTGCGAATGGCCACATTGTGAACCAGATGCCAACCCTGATAGAGAATGTCGTGCATGATACACACATCTACATCCTGAAGATGCCGGACATAATCCCCGGCAATCTGCTCTGCTTCCTCATAAAACCCCGCATGCACAGTCCCAGCAGGGGCAGAGTAGTCATGCCACACAATCGGCATTCCGTTACAGGTATTGGTGATCTTCACCCACTCCAGTCGCGGATCCAGGAAAACGCCCCAGCGCTCCTCATCCGGGCAAGTCTCACACACCAGGATTTTCAGCTCCACCTGGGCTTCCAGCAGCATCCTGATCTGATCCGCCACCACATTCACCAAGGAATACGTGGTGGACAGGCCGGAAAACATCGTCAAAATGGCAACCTTCATATCAGTTCCCCCTCACTCTCCTGATCTTCAAGCAGGGAGCGCGGCGGGATCCCGCCGCGCTCCTCCCGTCTTATGGTTCTTGCTCGTCGCAAATGCACGCCTTAAAGAGTGCAATCTTATCGGCGAGGATCATTTCCAGGTTGGAAACGGTGTTGACCATGGACTCCACAGACCGGTTGGTTTGCAGGATGGTCTCCACAGGCAGTCGGTCAAAGGAGAGGATCTTTTGAACCTTTTCCCCCTCGGCATTGAGGATGTGCGAGAGAGCTGCCTGCTGCAGAGCAACAGAGGTGAGCAGATCCGTAATGGCCTGGCTGCGGGGCACCGGGGCCTGGGTGGTGGTGGTAGAAGTCGTCGTGGTGGATGTGGTGGTGGTCGTTGTTGTAGTCGTCGTAGTGGTCGTGGTGGAGCTGGTGGTGGAACTGCTGGTGGTCGTTGTCGTGGTGCTGGTGGTCGTCGTAGTGCTGGTGGTGGTACTGGTGGTCGATGTGGTGGATGTGGTAGTGCTGGTAGTGCTGGTGGTCGATGTGGTCAGCAGACAGCCCATGGCCTCCGGCAGCTCTCCAATGAACAGCTCATTGTGGCTTTCGGCATTGCCCGTATAACTGTCAAAGATGATATTGCCGTTGATCTGGCTGAATGTGGTGTTGGCCGCAGCAAAGGGAGCCAACACGGAACCGTAAATGGCGGTGGTGCTGTTTGACCAGGTCAGAGCCTGGGGGAAATTCCACAGGATCCGCCGTGCATTTTCCCGGGTAGCACCCGTTCCGTTGCGGAAGATCTGATAACTGCCGTACGCAATGGCAGAGCCCTCCACGTTGATGAGGATGGTAGACCCCAGCGGCGCAATGATATTGATGCCGTTGAGCTGTGCCAGGGAGATGCCGGTACCATAGAGGTTGCCGCTGTCCATGGTAAAGACATTCAGGATCTCATCGGTACCAGTCAGATTCAGCTGTCCATAGATCACTTCACCAGTGCCGTTGGGCACCAGCGTGCTCCAAAAAGCGGAGGCACATTTCAGATACTGCTCCGCCGCCGCAAAGTCAATGGGAGATCCCACGATAAACTGGCCGTTGGGGTTTCCCATGGTATAGCTGATCACATTGCTGGCGGGATTTACCACCGTATTGCCGCCGGCGTTGGAACCTGCGGTGACGTTGACGTCTCCGCCTACCACAAAGGACGGATCGGTATTGACTGGAGGCAGCGGGATGATACCGGCGCCGACGCCGTAGTTGCTCAAGGTGGCATTGCCCCCCCACAGCCACTCGGCCCTCCGCATCGGTATTGCCCATGGTCAGATTCCCGAAAACAAATACATTATAATCATTGGCAAGGCCCAAATTGATTGCCATAGTCAATCCTCCTGTAGGAATTACACCAGCCTGGACGGATTGTTTCCAGGGGGGAGCCAGTCGAAACTGCTCCGAACTCATATTATGCGGCATTGACGAAGCCGTGAAAAAAGGCGGGGTCTCCTGTGGGAGACCCCGCCCGGTCGTTCATTATCCCTGGGGGGAAGCAGGCTGACACAGGCAGCCGTCGAAATTGGACAGTTTGGACTGGAGAATCATTTCCAGCCGGGACACCGCATTGACCATAGACTCCACAGATTTATTGGTAGCCAGCAGCACTTCCGGCGTCACGTCGGGAAGCGCCACCATCTTCTGGATTTTTTCACCCTCTGCATTGAGGATGTGAGACAGGGCGGTCTCCTCCAAAGCCACCGACTGAATGAGATCAGTGATCGCCTGATCTCTGGTCGTGGAACTGGCGGTAATCACAGGCATACCCATAGTAAGTTGTTCTTCTTTTTGCTGTATTGAGCCTTGGCTCTTGCCATCCTATGCAGCTTTGGACCCGATGATACCGGAATATTTCCGGAGCAGCACGTCCAGCTCCACCTCGTCTTCACAAATACCGCGCACCAGGATATACGCGAGCAGCTGTCCCGGAAGCCGTATTCCGCGCCTCCCCAGACGCGGCCTCTCCGGAATGACAGCGGAGCCTGCCCCCGGGCCGCCGGGGATAACAGAATCGGTCTGCTGCAGATGCGCTTTGGAGGGAGAATCCGCCCTCGACGCATCCGCGGCGGCAGAACGGAAGCCGTCCCTTTCTCTCCTAGACCGGAATACAGACCAGCAGTTCAAACCGCCCGGAAGCAGCGTCCGCTTCCAAGGTACCGCCATAGCGGAAAGCCACCTCCCGCATGCCGGGAAGCCCCAGGCCATGGGCGGTCTTGTCCGCCTTGGTGGTGCTCAGATCCGCTGGTACGGATCCAGCCAGGGCATTTTCCACCCGCAGCATGAAGAGCCCCTTCTGGATCCTGCACCGGACGGTGACGGTCTTGTCTTCCGCCTGCACTGCCGCCTCCATGGCATTATCCAGCGCGTTGCCCAGCAGTGCGCACAGATCCGTGTCCGAGAGCGGCAGGGTTTCCGGCAGGGATACGGCAAAGTCCGGGGTGAGGCCCGCCTGGCGCATAGCCTCCGCCTTAGCGGTCAGGACAGCATTGGCAGTGTCGTTGCCGCAGATCCGCCGGACACCCTGCAGGGCCTGATAGCCTGTGAGCTCCTCCAGATAAGAGAGGGCCCCGGCCGTGTCCCCCTGCTCCAATCTTCCCTGTACTACCGTCAGATGATTGCGCAGATCATGACGCAGCGTCCGCACCTGCTGCTCCTGCTGCCGCAATCCCTGATAGTAGACTTCCCGCAGGGACGCCAGGCGGCTGGACTGCTCCAACCTCTCATGATCCGAGAGCACCAGCACCGCCCGCAGCAGCATGACGGAGGTCAGCAGCACAAAGGGCAGCACCACCAGCCCCAGGTTCATGGCCTGGGCATACGCCGCCGGGGAATCATACTTCGTGTATGTCTGCAGTACCACTGCCGCCAAAGCACAAAAGGGCATGATGGAAAGGCCCAGCATCAGCCTCCAAAGCCGGGGTGAAAGGTTCACCGGCTCCGGCGGCAGACGGCGGCGCAGAAGGAGGTACAGTCCCCCAAACACCATGGGCCGGGCCAGCCGGGTCAGGACGCCATAGTTGTCCAGATTTCCCAGGTAGGTATCCAGCAGGGCGCACACCGACATCACCAGGCAGAAAACAATCAGGCACATGGTGAGCCTGCCCACCCGGTCGCCCCGGGTGCACAGGAAGAACACCGCCAGGAAGACCGGCAGGGTGTAGAGCAGATTGGGGTCCCCCACCCAGATCACCATGCCGCTGCTGCCTGCTAACAGAAGCAGCAGAAGGGCCCGCCACCACCATTTCTTTCTCACGAAAAGGAAGGGCGCCGACAACCGGTAGAGGACATATCCGTTGAACAGGGTCAAAACATACCAGAGCCCGCCCCACAGCAGATACCGCAGAAATTCCAGGAACCGCTCCCCCATGGCCTATCCCTCCAGCTCCGCCCGGGTCAGGGCCAGCAGGGCGACGGAGAGGCAGGAGCGGCTGATGGGCAGCCGGGTACCGTCGGCCAGCACTGCCTCGCTGCCCTCCACCCGTTCCACTGCCGCCGCCCGGACCAGATACCGCTGGTGGAGGCGGACAAAGCCGCCGCCCACCTCCTCCGCCACAGCGTCCAGCTTTCCATAGAAGGTATACTCCCGCCCGGGGGTGACACACTTCACCTGCCGCCGGTCGGAGACGAAGTACCGGATGTTGCTGATGGGGATACGGTAATAGGTGTCGCCGCTGCGGCAGATATAGGCGCGGTCCAGATCACGGTACAAGGCCGCCTGGGCCCGCTCCAGGATCTCCTCCAGCTGCTCCCCCTTAGGCGGTTTGAGAAGATACCCCAACACGCCCACACTGTATCCGTCAAAGACCCGGTCTGCGTATCCGGTGACAAACACCAGCTGGAGCCCCGGATCGGCGGAACGCAGCCGCCGGGCAGTCTCCAAGCCGTCCAGTTCTCCCATCTCCATATCCAGAAACACCAGATCCAGTTCCCCGGCGTGGTGCTCCAGCCATTTGAGGAGCCCCTCGCCGGAGGAGAATTCAAAAAACGCCCCCGCACTTCGCCGGTTCTCCAACGCCCGTTCCAGGGCGGATCGGAGCACCAGCCTGGCGTCGTATACATCGTCACAGATGCCGATGCGCAGCATCCTCTTTCCTCCGTTTCCGCAGTCCCGCCCAAAGGCGGGGCTTTTTTGCGGGAGGATCCTCCCGCTGTTGGGGCTATTCTACCACGGACATCCGGTTTCTCCAAACCAAACTTGACATCAAAGCCGTTGTTTATGACATCCGGGCAGTACGTTTTTCCAAATTTGTCAGCCCGGCCACCGGAAGTGACACCTCCGTTTGCGGCAGCCATTCTGCCGCGGTACCCTGGTATCAACAAGGAGGGTAACAACATGACCAACACCATCACCAGTCCCCACTCCAGGATATGGAGCGTTCTTACCACCCCGCCGTCGCTCCCCCAGGAGGGCCCCGGCTGAAGATCAACAAGTGGTTCTTCTACATCTTCTATCCCGCCCATCTGGCCCTCATCGCCCTGGTGCGGAATCTCATGTGAATCCAGAAAGGAATGACAACTATGCTGACCGTAAAAGACCTGCATAAATCCTATCAGGTGGGCAAAACCACCTACGAAGTGCTCAAGGGCGTTTCCCTGGAGGTGGGGAAGGGAGAGTTCGTGGCGGTGATGGGCCCCTCCGGGTCCGGCAAGACCACACTTTTGAACTGCATCTCCTGCTACATTCCCTCAGACTCCGGCAGCATCCTGCTGGGCGGCACGGAGCTGGCCAGGCTGGACGAGAAAGCCCTAGCCGCCGTCCGCAACCGCAAGCTGGGGTTTGTGTTCCAGGACTTCCTGCTTCTGGACGGGCTGACGGTTCGGGAAAACATTTTGCTGCCGGCCATCATCGGCGGGTCCGTCTCCGCCATGACGGAGGCCCGGGCGGACCAGCTGTGTGACGTGTTCGGCATCTCTGCCATCCGGAACAAGTATCCTGCGGAGATCTCCGGCGGTGAAAAGCAGCGCTGCGCCGTGGCCCGGGCCCTCATCAACCACCCCCTGCTGATCCTGGCCGACGAGCCCACCGGCAACCTGGACTCCAAGTCCGCCCGGGCGGTGATTCGCTCCTTCCAGCAGGCCAAGTCCGCCCTGGAGGCCACCATCTTCATGGTGACCCACGACTCCTTTGCCGCCTCCTTCTGCGACCGGGTGGTGATCCTCCGGGACGGCGTGGTGTGGAAAACACTGGGGAAGGGAACTCTGGAGCGGAGTTCTTTCCAGGATCAGCTGTTGGACGCCATCCGGGACATGGGCAAGGAGTGAGACCATGAAGACATTTACTCAGGTGTACGCCGCCCTGCGGCGAAAAAACAAGGGACAATACGCCCTGCTCACCGGCTGCTGCTTTTTCTCCGTGCTGCTGATCACCGCCTATGTGTGCATGATGCGCTCCCCCACCATTCTCTCAGTGCTGCCGGAGGGTGGAGACAGCCGCAAGCAGGTGATGATGATTTTTGTTCTAGCCGTCATCGGATGCGCCGTGTTCACCACCTACGCTGCCGGCCTCTTTTTCCGGCAGAAATCCCGGGAAACCGGCGTGTTCCTGGCTCTGGGGGCTTCCCGAAAGCAGCTGAAACGAGAACTGCGCCGGGATCTGGCCATCATCTCCCTGGGCGCCTGCGCCGCTGGGGCTATTCTGGGCGGCCCTCTGGCCTGGGGGCTGTGGCAGGTGTTCCGGGCACTGGTGGTGGACACGGAGGAGATGTCCCTTACCTTTGACCCGGCAGCCTACACCTACGCCCTGGCCTTTTCCGCTTATGTGACTGCCATGCTCTTTTTCCTGGGGGGCCGGTCTATCCGCAAGACCAACATCATGGACGTAGTTCAGGAGTCCCACAAATCCGAACCCATCCGCGAGGTGAAGCACTGGTACGGCTGGGTAGGGATGATTCTGCTGGCTGTGGGCGGTTTCTGCGGCTACATCGCCCCCACCGTGTTTGTCCGGGGCCTTCACTGGTACCCTCCGGAGGGGCTCACCGCTGTTTTCTACCTGCCCGCCCTGGTAGGACTGTATATGATTCTGCTTCACACCGTAGCCAACGGCTGGGGCGGCAAGCGGCGTAAGTATCAGGATATGATCTCTGTGTCCCAGATGCGTTTTCAGGGCCGGCAGACCGTGCGGAATATGCTGGTGATGACGGTACTCATCGCCGGGGCTTACTTCGCCACCTTTTACGCCCCCATGCTGGGCACCGGCGCCATGATGGGCTACGACGCCCGGCCGGTGGACTATGCCTATCACTTCCGCGCCGACCAGGACATCCCCCAGGAGGGTGAAGTACGCGCTCTGGCGGAGGAATATAACGTTTCCATTACCTCCTGGGCCCAGGCCCCCATGGCCCGGCTGGCAGTGGACGGAACCAGGCAAGTGGAGACCGAGGGATCTCTGGGCACCACCTGGGAGAGCGTCTACTATGAGCAGGCCAAATCCGACCTTTTCCTCTCCGAATCCGCCTACAACGCCCTTACCGGAGAAGATCTGAACCTGCAGCCCGGGGAGATCGCCGGAATTATGGACGCCACCGGCGACGGCCAGGGTGTTTTCGGCGGAGAAGTCTCCCTGGTCACCAACCCCTTCACCGGGGAGCGCTGGCCGGTGACCATGGTGGAAGATCTGCGCAATGACCTTCTCTTTGGCCGTTATGTGGTGGACGACGCCGACTACAAGGAGATGACCGCCAGTCTTCCCGACGACTGGCGGGAGGAAATGGTGTTCTTCAACGTGGAGAATGACCAAGAGACCTACGATTTTGCCAAGGCTCTCTTTTATGAGATCGTGGACCGCTCCGGTCCGGAAGTTGCACTGTACGACAGTTTCGATCCCATTGCGCGGGAGATCGAACTTGCCGAGACAGGGGAGTACTTTCTGGATCCGGAGACCTGCGAGAAGTACGGCTTTCCCTCCATCGACTACGGCCAACGGGACAGTTCCAACTTCCGCCTCTACTGGCAGTACATGCCCCAATTCCGGGTGCTGGATAAGGCGGACTTCGTCAAGACCACAGCGGTATTCCTGATGCTCTTCCTCTTTATCGCCATTGTCTGCTTTTCCGCTGTGATTGTCATCGCCTTCACCCGCTGCCTCACCATTGCCATTACAAACCGGCGGGTCTATGACGACCTGCGCCGCCTGGGTTCCCCAAGGGAATATCTGTTCCATTCCGCCCGCAGCCAGGTACGCCGTGTGTTCCTGGTTCCCATGGTGACCGGCACCGCCCTGATCTACGCCTTCTATACCATGATCATGTACTTCAACGACAATCGCCTGACTACGGGCGAGGTGGCCGGGCTTGGCATCTGTCTGCTGCTGATCGCCGCCGTGTCCGCGGTGCTCTATGGGGTCTATCGGCTCACCCGCCGCAGCGTGTGCCGCAAACTGGGCATCGGATAAAAACCGGCGCTGCTGCCGGAACAGCAGGAATGGCCTCCGTGTTTTCACGGCGGCCATTCCCGCTATAGCCGTCATCCGGGAGATCTATGCCGCAAAAAATCCTCCTATTGCGCTGTGCAACCCAAAGTTGACAAATAGTTGATGGCAAATATTCGGGATTTTCTTTATAATTGGGGCAGAGGTGATGCAAATGAGCATAGGGGCCAGGATTGCTGAACTGCGAAAACAACATCGTGTTTCCCAAGAGTATCTTGCGGAAAAGCTGGGTGTCAGCCGGCAAGCCGTATCAAAATGGGAACAGGACTTGACCCATCCCGACACAGGAAACCTAATCAAGCTGGCCGAGCTGTTCCATGTTTCTGTTGAATATCTTGCAACCGGGAAAACGGAAGATCCCGTTCCCACTAAAAGGCCCGCGAAGCGCCGCTTCAAATGGAAGAAAAAGCATGTTGCCGGCATCATCGTTTCCGCCGCATTGTGTCTTGTGATAGGCGGAATCATTCGGATCGCCACTTTACCTGTGGACTGGGATGCGGGTGCCTGCGCAGGGGGCTATGCCACGCATATTTTCAATATTTATGGCGATGAATTGGTTCAGAATTATCTGAACGCCTCTTCAAAAAAAGACGACATCCTCTCTATTTCCGCTGTACCTGGAACACAGGAGGCAGAATGGGAGGGAAGGACGATCTTTCTCCATTTTGATATTCAATATGAGGATCGTTTGGAAGGAACAACCACCGAGCGCCTAACTTTTATCGGAAACCGGTACTGGTTCGACACGTTCAAGTGGCGGGGCGCTATCATAGCAGGGTGATGTCCTTGCGTCTGCAGCACACCCGGCATCCCCCCACCGTCATTGACAATCCCATCACAGGATGGTAGGCTTTTTCCTATCAAGGAGGTAGAGCCATGTATCGTATTTTTGTGGTGGAAGACGACGATGTCATCGCAGGGGCTGTGGCCCGGCACCTGGAGGGGTGGGGCTACACCGTCCGCTGCGCCCGGGAATTTGACCGGGTGCTCCAGGAATTCGCCGCCTTTGACCCCCAGCTGGTCCTGCTGGATATCTCCCTGCCCTTTTTCAATGGCTACCACTGGTGCCAGGAGATCCGTAAGGTCTCCAAGGTGCCCATTTTATTTTTGACCTCCGCAGGAGACAGCATCCATACCGTCATGGCCATGCAGCTGGGCGGGGACGACCTGCTCTCCAAGCCCTTTGACCTGCAGGTCCTCTCCGCCAAGATCCAGGCTATGCTGCGCCGGGCCTATGACTTCGGCCCGCCGGCGCAGCTGCTCCAGTGCGGAGGGGCAGTGCTGAACGTGTCCGACGGGACGCTGACTGTGGCCGGGCAGCGGGTGGAGCTGACGCGCAACGAATTCCGCATTTTACAGATGCTGCTGGAGCGCAAGGGCCAGACCGTCAGCCGGGAGGCATTGATGACCAGGCTGTGGGAGTCCGACAGTTTCGTGGATGAAAACACCCTCACCGTCAACGTGGGCCGTCTGCGGCGGAAGCTGGAGGCGGCGGGGCTTCCGGACTTGATCCACACCCGCAAGGGTACGGGCTATCTGGTGGAGGAGTGATCCATGGTGCTTTGGGCATATCTGAAGCGGCAGTGGAAGCTGCTGCTGTTGCTGGTGGGGATCGCCGCAGTGTTTGCGGCTGTGTTCTCCCTGTACGACCTGCCGGTGGAGGCGGTGGGGTATGGGGCGGCGCTGTGCGTGGTGCTGGGGATTATCCTGTTCCTGCTGGGCTTCCGGCGGTTTTACACCCGGCACCGGGAGCTGCAGCGGTTACTGGACCGGGCGGAGGAGCCGGTGCTGCCCCTCCCCCCTGCCGGGGATCTGCTGGAAGCGGACTACCAGGCGCTGCTGACGGCGGTGGCCTCCCACCGGGCCAAGCTCTTGGCCCGGGAGCGGGACAAGCTGGAGGACATGACCGACTACTACACCCTCTGGGCCCACCAGATCAAAACCCCCATGGCCGCGGCCAGTCTTCTGCTGCAGGAGGACCCCCCGCCCCGGGAGCCGCTGGAGGCGGAACTCCTGAAAATCGGGCAGTATGTAGACATGGTTCTCGGCTACCTGCGGCTGGACAGCGACTCCACCGACTATGTCTTTCAGGACACGGAGCTGGACATTCTGATCCGTCAGGCGGTGCGGAAATTCGCCCGGCTGTTCATTCTCAAACACATCACGTTGGACTTCCGGGAAACCGGCCGCAAAGTGGTAACCGACGGCAAGTGGCTGAGCTTCGTGGTGGAGCAGCTTTTATCCAACGCCCTGAAATACACGCCAGCCGGAGGCACCGTCCGCATTTACGGCGACGGGGAGACATTGGTGATCGCCGACACCGGCATCGGCATCCGGGAGGAGGATCTGCCCCGGGTCTTTGAGAAGGGCTTCACCGGCTACAACGGACGCACCGGGCAAAAGTCCACCGGAATCGGGCTGTACCTGTGCCGCCGGGTGACGGAGAAGCTGGGTCACGGCCTGACCATTGTCTCCCGGCCGGGACAGGGCACCATCGCCCGGCTTGATCTGAGCCGGAAACAGTGGACCATGGAGTGATCCCTTACAAAACTGTAAGATACGGAGCCGGACTGTAAGCCAAAACCATGGCGGGCAGCCCGGCTCCCTTGCTATACTGGGGCCATCCCAAGCAAGGAGGCATGTTTTATGGCACTGCTGGAAGTGCAGCATCTGCAGAAAATCTACACCACCCGCTTCGGCGGCAACCAGGTTCAGGCATTGTCCAACGTGAATTTCTCCGTGGAGCCGGGAGAGTACGTGGCCATCATGGGGGAGTCCGGTTCCGGAAAGACCACGCTTTTGAACATTCTGGCCGCCCTGGATCGCCCTACCGCCGGGGAAGTCTTTTTGAACGGCAAGGCCCTCTCCGACATCCGGGAGCGGGATCTGGCTGCCTTCCGCCGATCCCACCTGGGCTTCGTGTTCCAGGACTTCAACCTGCTGGACACCTTCTCTCTCCAGGACAACATTTTTTTGCCGCTGGTCCTGGCAGGGATGGATTACCCGACCATGCGCAAGCGGCTCTTACCCATCGCGGAGCAGCTGGGAATCACGGATCTTCTGGCCAAATACCCCTATGAGGTCTCCGGCGGCCAGAAGCAGCGGGCCGCCGTGGCCCGGGCCCTCATCACCGACCCTCAGATCATCCTGGCGGACGAACCCACCGGCGCCCTGGACTCCCGGGCCTCGGACAATCTGCTGGATCTGTTCGGAGAGGTGAACGCCGGCGGCCAGACCATTTTGATGGTGACCCACTCGGTGAAGGCTGCCAGCCACGCCGGACGGGTGCTGTTTCTCCGGGACGGGGAGGTGTACCACCAGCTCTACCGGGGCAGTGAGAGCCGGGAGAGCCAGTTCCGCCGTATCTCCGACACCCTGACGGTTTTGGCGGAGGGAGGAAGCTCCCATGCGTAAGTCCAGTTTCTTTCCCCGGCTGGCCCTGGTGAACCTGCTGCGCAACAGCCGGTACTACGGGCCGTACCTGCTCTCCTGCGGCGGTACCGCCTCCATGTTCTATATTCTCCGCTACCTGACGGAAAGCGACATTGTGGCATCCGTCCGGGGCGCCGGGTACCTCCAGAGCCTGATGTACCTGGGGTGTATCGTGGTAGCGCTGTTTTCCGCCGTGCTGCTGCTCTACGCCAACAGCTTTGTCATGAAGCGGCGGCAGCGGGAGCTGGGTCTCTATAACATCCTGGGCTTGGAAAAGCGGCATATCGCCCTGCTGTGCCTGTGGGAGGCCCTCTACTGCGCCCTGGCCGCCATTGCAGGCGGCATCGCCGCCGGGATCCTCTTCAGCAAGCTAACGCTGCTGCTGTTGCTGCAGCTCTCCCGGCTGCCGGTGGAGTTTGGCTTCGAGATCAGCGTGAGCGCTATTTTCTCCACCGTTGCTCTCTTTGCGGCCCTCTTTGCCCTAACATTGGTGTGCAACCTGGTCCGTATCGGCCGGGCCAGGCCCGTGGAACTGCTCCACAGTGAGTCCGCCGGAGAGCGGGAGCCCCGGACGAAGCGGCTGCTGGTGGTCTTTGGCCTGCTGACTTTAGGAGGAGGGTACTTCCTCTCCTGGAAAGTCCGGCAGCCTACGGAAGCCCTGGCCCTGTTCTTCCTGGCGGTGGTGCTGGTGATGATCGGCACCTACTGCCTGTTCACCGCTGGATCCGTGGCTGTGCTGAAGGCTCTTCGCTCCAACCCCGGCTACTACTATCAGACCCGGCACTTCACCGCGGTGGCAGGATTGCTGCACCGGATGAAGCAAAATGCCGTGGGCCTTGCCAATATCTGCATCCTCTCCACCATGGTGCTGGTAACCGTGTCCACCACCGTCACCCTTTACCTAAGCTGTGAAGAGACATTGGATCAGATGTACCCCTATGACATCCAGGTGGCCCAGCGCCTCACCGGCTACGACGAAAATGTGGAACTTCCTGTGTCAGGAGACGTTCTGGATCAGGTGGAAGAGATTCTCGCCGCCTCCGGCCGAACTGCGTCTCATTTCGGTTGGCTCAACCTGGTGGAGGGCCAGTGCTGGTACAGCGGCAATACCCTCCAGTGGGAGACGGGCCCCGAGGTCCGTCTGCGGCTGGTAACGGAAGAGGATTACATCCGCTGCACCGGTCTGGAGGCTCAACTGGAGGCAGATCAGGTGCTGGTCTATACCCAGGGGCTTGATCTGCCGGACACCTTCTACATCGGTTCCCTGCCCTTTCATGTGGCACAGCGGCTGGAGGCTGATCTGCCGGTCAACGGCAACACCCTTGTCAGCAGCGAGGTCTCATGGGTGACGCTGGTGGTGTCAGGCCGGTCGGTGCTGGAAGATGTCATGGCACAGCCTTCCGGAGACCATTTCTCCGAGGAATTCCTGATCCAGATGAATCTGGACGGTACGGAGGAGGAAAAACTTGACCTGTCCTGGGAGCTCCTGGGCGGCATTTCCGGCGAGGGCATCACCGTCAACAGCCGCCAGGACAACACCGCCACCCTCTATACCATGTACGGCGGGTTTTTATTCCTGGGTGTCTTCCTGGGACTGCTGTTCCTGCTGGCTACGGCCCTCATCATCTACTACAAGCAGATCTCCGAGGGGTATGAGGACCAGCGGCGCTATGCCATCATGCGCCAGGTGGGCATGACGGATCGGGAAGTTCGCGCCTCCATCCACAGCCAGATTCTGCTGGTATTCTTCCTGCCCCTGGGCATGGCGGGCATCCACACGGCAGCGGCCTATCCCATGGTGTCCAAGCTGCTGGCACTGTTCCAGCTGACCAGCACCGCCCGATACGCCCTGTGCACGGCAGGCACCTTTGCGGTGTTCTGCGGCATCTACGCCCTGGTGTACGGACTGACTGCCCGTTCCTACCGCCGAATCGTGGCTTGACAGCTCGGATATCCCCACTTCAGGCCATGCTCCTAAGGCGCAGCGCTTGGCTCTCCCAGGGGGCAAAAGCGGCTCAAGTACAAAACCGTGCAATGCGGAAAATCCTACTAATCAGGACGTCAAGGAGCCGGGCAGCAGCCCGGCTCCTTGACGCATGGCAGGCCCCGCTCCTGCTCCATGGAGCCGGCTGCCAAAGAACGCCTGCTCAGGATTTTCGGAGGCAGGGATGTCGTTCCACAGGTTCAGGGACGGGAGATGGCGGACAGTCTTCTGCGATAACAGGGTCCAAAACAGAAAACGCCATCCCCAAAAGTTTTATTTCCCGGGAAACGGTTGAGCTGTTCACGAAAGAACAAGCCTTATCACATCATGATTTATATTTTTTGGGACTTTTCCGATTTTCCGGAGGTATTATAAGTGAAAAGCTTTTCAAGAAAATCAGGACAGGAGACAGAGCGCTATGCGGACAGAGCAGGAATTCAATGCGGCAGCAGAGCAATATCTGAATATGGTCTACCGCATTGCCTTAAACTGGTTCGGCTGTGTCCACGATGCTGAGGACGCGGCGCAGGAGGTGATGCTGCGGCTGTGGAAAGCAGAATCCGTACCAACAGAGGAAGCCCATCTGCGGCACTGGTTGGTCCGGGTGACATTGAACGTCTGCAAGGATCTCTCCCGGCCGTCATGGCACTTCCCCTTTGTTTCCCTTGCTGATATACCGGAAACATACGTGTCGGAAACCGAGTATCAGGGGGTACTGGAGGAGATCATGCGCCTCCCGAAAAAGTACCGCATCCCGCTGTATCTCTACCACTATGAGGGATATTCCGTCAAAGAAGTCGGGGAACTGCTCAAACTCAACCCATCCACCGTCAGAACCAGACTGGCCAGGGCCCGCGAGAAACTGAAATCACAACTGGAGGAGGGTGACCAATGAGAACTCCATATCAGGAAGCATTCGATCATGTCACCGCCTCCGAGAGGTTGAAAGCAGAGGTGTTAGACATGACCAAACGTGAAAAACAAGACCTATGCAGACGCATCCCAAAATTTGTCCTGATTGCCGCAGTGATTGCCCTGCTTCTGGCCGGGACTGCTTTGGCAGTCAATATGCCCCACCTTCAGGACTGGTTCCGGCAATACTGGGAAGAAGCTACCGGGGAAGAACTCATGAATGCGCAGCAGGAAGAAGTCATGAACAGCCTGACCCAGTCCGTAGATGCAACGTCAAATATGGAGGATGGATCGGAAAATACTTTCTCTGAGACAACATCCCCCAACGATATCCCCGCCCAGACAGCGGACAATCCGGAAGCTCCGGATACAACGCAGTCCCCGTCTGCCGGGCAAGCCCCGGCAGCATCCCCGGATCCAACCGTAACCGTGTCACTGGACTCCGTTACTGCCGGAGAAGATACGCTCTGGATGCTGGTGCATGTCACCGGAAACTATGAAGCCGGAAAGAGATACTCCTTTGGACGGGGGGAGCTGCTGGGAGCCCCGAAAAAGGAGTTTTCTGAACTGGGGATCACCGTAAGCAGCGGAGTCACAACGGAGCAGTGTCAGATTTTGACTGACGGCAGCTTGCAGATCTTACTCCGGTATCAGTGCCTGAATCCCACTGCGGATTTGACTCAAGGAGGAACCTATCAGCTCCAGCTGGAGAACCTGAAGATGGAGCGGGATCTGGTCTGGGAGGGCCAGTGGAATCTCTCCTTCTCGCTGGACAAGACAACAGCCTCGGCACCCGTGGTCTTGGAGCATATTACATTGCCTGTGGAAGGGTTAGAAGGCCAGGACACCGTAGAGTTTGAAGAGATCCGAATTACATCTACAGGGGTCAAATTGGTATGTCAGCCTCAATTCTCCGGGTACAGGCTGTGGGCGGATGTAGCGCTGATCCTGGCGGACGGATCGGAGATTTCCGGCTCCAGAGGACATGGCACCTGGACAGGTGAGGCGGATAAGAGCAACTGGTATTCCGCCTACAACTGGAACCTGCCGGTGGCAGTGGAACAAGCCGTAGCGCTTCGTATTGGTGAGACGATCGTTTCTTTCTCCCAAGAATGAAGGAAACCGGGCGCAGTTGGCATAGGGCGCCCCGGTTTCCGAATCCAGGAATGTTCCGGCATTTAAAATCTCCACAGTTGCTTCAGGACGAACAACATAGATGTCATACTTCCAAGTCTCCTGGCCATCGAATGTACTGCCCAGCCGCTTTTCTTCCACGCCTGTTACTTCCACAGAAAGCGCTCCGTATTCAAATATTTCTACGGTCCCATCATCCTGGGTGGAAACCGACGATTCCTGGTCCTGCTGCGGGGAAGCCTCAGCACCATCTGTACATCCAGGCAACATGATCAGCGCCGCAAGCATCATCCCGCGAATTTCCCTGGCCACAGCAAAATTTTCCCCTTTCAAATATGGTTCACGGAGCCTATCAAAGTATGGCGCGCATGTGGCTGGCACACGCTTTCCATCACTGCGGAAATCCCTTCGCCGCGGGAAAGATTCGTCGGAATGTCAGCCTCACTGGTAGCGATACCGCTCCCCGGTATAGCGATCCACACACCGCAGGAACAGCTCCCGGCTCTGGAACTCCAAAAAATGGAAGCCGTTCTCAGGATGGAAGGAAACGATCTTCCGCTCCGGGCAAACCCACATCCGCCAGGGCCCGGTCATGATGGTCTGTTCCATAGTGCATCTCCTTTCTTGTTACAGGACGAAGTCGTCAGAGGCTGCCCGTTCCGTCTCCAGATCCACGCCCTCCCGGCGCAGCTGCTCCTGCAATCGCTCCTGCCGCTCCGATGCCGTCAGCAGATGCTCGGTAAATTCCGGGTCCAGGGTGTCCGGCCAGGTCTCCGTAACAGCCCCATCCACCATGTCGTAGACTGTGTAAGGTTTCTCCGGCCAGCGGGTGCGGACCAGCAGCTCCGTGACGCCGTCACCGTCCCAGTCCGCCGTGGTAAAAGTCAGGCAGTCCCGCACCGTCACCAGCAGCTCCGCGTTCCAGGTCTCCCCATCTCCCCGCCAGAAGTTGTAGGTGAAGAGAAAACCGTCCCCAATGGGGTAAGGGTAAATGTGCCTGTACTCGACCGTCGCGTTGTAATAGCCGAACAGGGCGTCCCGGGTCTCCATATTGTAGTCCAGGCCCATGGCGCTTCCCACCTGGTTCATCTCGCGGCCAATACCCATCATGCCGGTTTCGGCACAGGCGGTAACGGTGCCCTCATAAGTCAGCCGGTTCCAGCGGCACTCCAGCGCATAGACCACCTCTCCGTACCCGTCCTCCATCACGGTGCCGTCAAAGTCCACGTCTCCCTCACACCGGAGCTTCAGCAGGTGGTCCCCCTCCTGAACGTAGAAGTAGTTGACTCCGTCCACGGTCTCCTTCAGCACTAGTTCCTGGGTACGGGTCTCCGTCACGTACAGGGCGCTGTAAGCGATCACCAGGGCCGCTGCGATCACCAGCGCCAGCACCGCCCCCACACGGCTCCAGGACCGCCGGCGTTCCCGACGAAGGCTGTCATCGGAAATGGTCAGTAAGTTCTTCATGGGGTCCTCCTCTCCGCTAGGGACAGCCCGCCGCCGGCAGGCCATCAGCTCCTCCACCCTCAGCCCCAGGGCTGATGCCAAGGGCTCCAGCAGCGTCACATCCGGGTAGCTGAGGCCCCGCTCCCACTTGCTGACCGCCTTGTTGGTCACATGGACTTGCTCCGCCAACTCCTGCTGAGTCAGGCCCAGTTCACGGCGGCAATCGCTGATGAAGGTGCCCAGCCGTTCCTTGTTCATGTGCATCACCTCTTGGGGAAAGTGTAACGTCAACCGTGCGAAAAGGCAATCGACCAGCAGTAGAATTGGCACAAAGCCCTTCTTCCTTCTGCGCTGCAGATAGCTTCTTTCTGCCATACTGGTGACGATACTGCTGCCCTGCATCGTGATGCACACATGGAAGAAACCGCCCCCGGCCTTCACTCCGGATACACCAGCTCCTCCGGCACCCGGTAGATCTGTCCCCACAGGGATCCATTGCCGTCCCGATAGAGAATGGTCACAAAGGTTCCCTCGTCATGGTTGTGAACACCGTCCAGATAATATCCATCTTCGTTAAACTCCAAGTTCTCCGAAATCGGAAGCCCATTTTGGATGTCGCCAATCCTGTAGGTGAACATATCTGTGACAGGTTCTTCATGAATCAGTTCCAGCTCCGAAACGGGAAGCGCGCAATAGTAGTCAAGCCGCGCCAGGGATTTGAGGCGCATTTCCTCGCTGACTGTCCCGGTGTGGACGGTAAAGCCTCCGTTTCCGGATGTCTCCTGGGAACCGGGCGCTTGCGCAGGAACCTCCGGTGCAGGCTGCTCCGGCGTTATCTCCGCAGAGGGCGGCTTCACCACCTGCCGTTCCGGGTTTTCCGTCTGCTTCGACTCCAGTGGCGATTCCTCCGGCAAATCAACGTCCGGGACGGACGCGTTCTCCCGCTCCGCCTGCTGCTTTTCCTCGTTCTCCCGGGAGTACTCCAGCTCCTGAGGCACCTTGTAGAGCCGTGCCACACAGGCGTCTTCCTCCAGCTGAAATACCGGCAGATAGAATGCCCCGCTGATCCGCTGCCGGCGGCCCCTGTATTGTCCATCCTCGTCAAATAACTCCCGCTCCGGCACCTGGATGGTCAGTGTATAACCGTCTATCGTGTATTCGTACAGATCCGTTACTGTCTGCTCATCTACCAGCTCACAGTCCGCCAAGGGCAGGTTTCGGTAATATTGAGACTGATGATATGCTACGGGCATGCCGTCCCGGTCATCCGTCTGCGCACTTCCGCCGAAAACACCCATACCGGAGAGGTCCAGGCAGACGTTCACAGTCTGGGTACCGCCGTCCCGGAATACCGCTTCCGCGGTAATGTTCGGATTTTTGGGAATATCGTCCGCACTGAGCGCCTGAATGCCCCAGAACAGCAGCAGTCCCTCCTCCATCTCCGTGCCCTCCAGGGTAACGGAGCTGCCGGAGACGGTGAACTCCTCGCCGAACACGATCAGCTTGTTCTCTGGTCCCACATAGATGGAGGACACCTGCTCCTCCGGTATGTCGGGCGTGATCCGCTGTTGGGCGAAGAAGCCCTCCTGGGTGGTAAAGGTAACCCGTTCAATGTTTTCGCCCTCGTAGCGCAAGCCCATGCTCACGTAGTAATTCTCTCCGTCGCAGTACCCGCCCCAGTAGTCGGACTTCTCCAGCAGATCCTCCTCCCGCAGCACCACCATACCATCCTCATCCAGATCCAAGGCATAGGCCTTGACGGTAAACAGGCCTGCGGGCTGCTGAGGCAGGAGCGCATACAGAACGGCCACCAGGCACAGAAGGGCGGCAACAGCTGCTCCCCCCCGCCAAAGCCACGTCAGCCTCCGCTTCTTCCAGGAATAGGTCTCCGCCTCCAAAACGAATTTTGGATCAATGCTGCTGATTGCTTGGGAAAGTTCCTCCCGTTTCATACCGGCACGCCCTCCTTTCTCAAGTAGGCCTTCAGTTTTTTTCGAATACGGTGGAGCCGGACGGACACCTGATTGTCGCTCATGCGCAGCCGAATGGCAATGGCGGAAACAGAGTCCGCATACCAGTACCGCCGCAGGAAAATCACCCGGTTCTCCCGATCCAACGCACCCAAAAAGCGGTTCAGCAGCTCCGCCAGTTCCTTGGCGGAAAAGGCGGTCTCCGCCGTATCCGGTACCGACAGACAGGTTTCCAATTCCTCCAGCGCCACGTCATAGTAGCTGTTGCGCTTGACTGCTGCACTGGCATGATACTTCTTCAGCGCCAGATTCCGGGTGATGCTGCACACATAGGTCATCAGGGGATTCGGCTGCTGAGGCGGCACCGAATTCCACACGCACAGATACGTGTCGTTGACGCATTCCTCCGTATCCAGGGAGTTGTGCAGGATATTACCGGCAATTTTACAGCAAAGCCTTCCATACTTGTTTGAAAGTTCTGATATAGCCTGTTCCGACCGGTCCAAAAACAGGGTAATGATCGCTTGATCCTCCATTTTCTCTCACTCTCCTTCCCGCCTCACCCATATACTACGGATTACAGAGCAAATCTTACAGGAAAACATCATTTTTTATTTCACGAAGAGTGTACCATCGCTGTATGATGCCGGCAAGCGGGCCACGAAGGATGAAGCAGGCAATCTCGTGGTCACCCGCCCCCAAACTGAAAACTCCATTCCAGATCTTCATTCCCCAGGAGGCAGCAGATCTGCTGGAAAAAGAGTACGCCAAATACCCGCGCAATCCCTGGCTGTTCTCCTCTTCCCGAGCCGGGGCCATGCACCGTCCGCACTCAGGGGGGCATCCTCCATCAGCGAATTCTGAAAGGCGGAAGCAGGACGAGGCAGCGCAAGCCATGGGAAACCTCATGGTGCAGATACAGTGAGGACAATAATGAACGTAAAACAGCGCACCGGGCGGGAACTTCCTGCCGGTGCGCTTTATCATGCAGCAACGTGGGCTGCGGTGGAAAAGGAGGCACAGTGAAAAGAACTTGCCTTGCCCCAATGGGCAAAGCGTGGGGTCTGGAACTTGTTCCAATGTGGGTCTGACTTTCAAAGCAATTCCCGTTTTCTCTGACGGCGGCAGGTCAGGACACAGAGAACGATGCTGACCGCCAGGAGTCCGGCTGCCACCGCCGCCTCTGTTCCTCTGGGCACCCAGGGGCCGCCCTCCCAGAGACGCCGGAAGCAGAAGGGCTGGTCCAGGAGCCAACTCCCCAGCGCCGCTCCCACCGCTGCAAACAGAGGCAGGGCCTTGAGCAGCATAGCGATGTAGCTGCCGCTGTATTGGGAGAGGAACATGGTCAATCCGGCAGCCGCCAGAGACAGCGCCAGGATCAGCCCCGCCAGCACCACCAGATAGGTCCCGTAGGTCCAGTCAAACCAGGGCGAGCTCCATTCCCAGATCCCGCCCAGGCCGCAATCGCGAAATCGCAGGGGCTCCTGAGCCAGAAACGGAATTGCATAAGCCACGAGATTGACGGCTGTCAGCACCAGTGCGGAGCACAGGGCAGCCGCCATCTGTGTGGTCAGAACGGATCGTCCCCGGCGGGAGGTCCACTGCATGGCACGGGTCCTCCGCAGCCGGTCCCGCACCAGCGTGGGGCAGAGCAGCAGCACGATGCTCAAAACACACCACACCGCCAGATCCCTGCCATACTCCCGGGTGGATTCCTTGACAGAGAACGGAAGCAGCCCGTGAGCCCTCTCCGGTTCGGCCAGTTGCTTCTCCCGCAGGATCATGGCCTCCGGATCGCCCTGCTCTTCACGGTTTGAGATGACCAGGGCCAGATGTTCATCCTGGGTGTCATAGGTATCCATGGTCTGCTCCAGCTCCCGGATCACATACCAGTTGGTGCCGCCGTACACCCGGCTCAGCAGATATTCCATGTCCATGTCCGCCTGATCACCGCCGTCGCGAGCGTTGTTCAGATAGTCCTCCCGAAATTGATCAAAGGTCTCGTAGTCCGTCAGGCCCGCTGCGGCAGCCTCCGGGATGCCGGCGATCTGCTGGGCAAAGGCCTGGATCTCCTCCGCCAGTTGGCCGTCCAGCTCCGCCCGTTCCTCCGGCTCCAGGGTGGGGCCGTATTCCGCCACCCACTCGGAAGCCAGCTGGAACTGGGCCTGAGAAGCAGGACCGTTGCAGAAGTATTCGATGTAAAACTCCGGGAACATCCAGTAGTACACCGCTCCCAGCAGCAAGATGGCCGCCAGGATGCCGGGACGCCAGATCTTCCGCAGTTCCCACGCCAAAAGTCTCATGTGAGCACATCCTTTCTTCGAAAGCGGCGCAGAGCCAGGGCCGTCCCGGCGCCGAGCAGCAGCAGATCCGCCCCCACGGCGATGGTCTCCTGCCAGGGCAGCACCGCGTTGAGGCCCAGCTCCGTAAACCAGCCGCCGCAGCAGAGCCACACGATGGTAGGCTGGAAGCAGGAGAGGACATATCCCACCCACAGCTTCAGATTCCCCAGCGCTGAGGTAAGCCCCAGGCCGCCGAAGCAGAGCAGTCCCAGCACCAGCGCCGCCAGATAAGGGCTGCGGACCAGGGTGCCGCAAAGAGACGCCAGCAGAGAAAATGCCGCCGTCAGCGCCGCTCCCAGAACCAACGCCGCCGCCAGGTACTCCGCCACAGTGAAGTCCCCCCAGGTGAGGAAGGGCCGGATCAGCATCAAATCCGAAAGGTAGTTGAACTGGCTGGAGACGCTGGCGTCCCAGATGCCGCCGTAGTCGAATCGGGCAAAGTACAATCCCAGGGTGGGTACGGCCACCAGGGCAAGGAGGACCAGTGAGGCTCCCAGAGCGGCCAGGACCTTGGTCCGCTGCAGCCGCCGCCCGGTCCGGGAGGCGCAGGCAAGGCTCTCCGTCCGGTGCATTCCCTCGTAGCCCAGGAGGTACAGCGTTCCCAGCATGGCGGCGATGGCCGTCTCCCCCAGGAGGGAACGCATCAGCGTTCCGAAAAGGAACTGATGGCTCCCCTGGGTGACAGGCCCGGCGTACAGATCTATCCCGGCGTCTGTTTGCGCCAGGTGCTTCACCCGGGCAGACAGGGCATCGTATTTCCAGGCCACCAACGACACTACTGTTGGGGAATTTTTCACTACAGCCGTATAGAAATCTTTCAAAATGCCGGTGTCGTAGGTCTCAAAGCTGTCCTCCAGGCCGGTGACGGACTGGAGCAGGACAGCCCGGTTCTCCGTCTCCGGCAGGGCGGCCAGGCCATCGCAAAACGCCTGATCCACCCGCTGGCCCAGGAGGGCGGTGTCTGCGGAGGTATCGTTGAAAAAGGCCCGGTCCTGCTCCGAGAGGGTACAGATGAGAAAGGTGTTAAACAGCAGGCTCAGCGCCAGGAAGGCCCACAGGGCTGGCAGGGAAAAGAGCTTGCGCCACTCGTACACCGCAAGGCTCATGATTGTCCCTCCCGGTAGATGGCGAGGAACGCGTCCTCCAGCCCCGGTACCACAGCCGCAGCTCCAGAAGGCGGGTTTTCCGTCAGGATCCGCAGCACCGGCCCCACCTCCCCCTGGCCCTCGCTGAGGAGGAACTGATCCGGTCCCAAAGGCGTTCCCGCCGGGACCTGAAAGACCTTTCCATGAAGCCGGGCGCAGATATTAGCAGGGGTATCGCAGCAGTAGAGATGGTGGTCCCGGAACATGACGATCTGTCCGGCAATGGTCTCTACGTCGGAGACAATGTGGGTAGACAGCAGCACGATCCGGTCTTCCGCCAGGGAGTGGATCAGGTTTCGGAACCGCACCCGCTTCCGGGGATCCAGTCCGGCTGTGGGCTCGTCCAGGATCAGCAGCCGGGGATCGTTCAGCATGGCGGAGGCGATGCCCACCCGCTGGATCATGCCGCCGGAGAACTTCTTCAGCTTCCGGTCCCCGTCCGCTCCCAGGCCAACCAATTCCAAAAGGCGGCTGATGTGTTCCTCCGCCTTCCGCTTTGGGACGCACTGGAGAGCGGCCACATACCGCAAAAACTGCCGGGGCGTGTAGTTGGGATAATATCCAAACTGTTGGGGCAGATACCCCAGCAGGCCCCGGTAGTCCGCCCCCAGGGCCAGAATATCTTCCCCATCCCAGAGGATCTGCCCCTTGGTGGGAAACAGCAGTGTGGCAAGCATTTTCATCAAGGTGGTCTTTCCGGCGCCGTTGGGCCCCAGCAGCCCGTAAACACCGGGGGTAAAGGTCAGGGAGATGTCCTCCAGAGCCGTGAAATTTCCGTATTGCTTTGTGACATGTTCAACTGAGAGCATAGATGCTTCCTCCTTCTGCGCACCGCCGGCAGAAGCGGCGCAGTTCCGTGAAATACAACGCCAACGCGGCGGCAGTGAGCAGGCAGAACAGCACGGTGGGCACTCCATTGAGCCACCGGGCAGCCCGCTCCCACAGCAGCGGCACAATCCCCAAAGCTGACCAGGCTGCCGGGGCTGTCAGCAGCCCCGCGATTCCCCGCAGCCGCAGACAGTAAAGGGACAACACCCCATACACACAGGCTGGAAACGGACAGGGCCACCATCCAAAAGAAAGAGACTTCCCCGCCCGCCAGGTACCACAGCAGCAAATTGGCCGGCACGCACACCAGCACCGACGCACTTCCGAACACCAGCATCCGCAGGGCCGTCATAGTCCCCAGAGAGATCCGGCAGGTCTGCCGCCACTCCAGTGTACCGGACTGTGTCTCCTTCCAGGCAGTCAGCAAATGCAGGGCGGCGTACAATGCCGGGGACAGCAGAAACAGTACCGGGCCCAGAGATCCCTGCCGGGCTGCCGCGGCTGCCGCCGGCAGCAGGCACAAAACCAGAAACAGCACCGCAAGGAACAGGCAATCTGCCGCCCCGAAAAACAGCGTTCGCAAGCCCACTGCCTGAAAAGTTTCCGTCAATGTGTGCCAAAGTCCCGGTCGGGCCGGAAGTCCGGCGTCCAGGATTTGGCACACGGCGGCATCTTTTTCCGCCTCCGTGGGCACGGGAATTTCGTCCCAGAAGTTATCCATGTGGATCAAACTCCTCTCTCAGCCGCCCCAACAGGCGGTAATAGCGGGATTTCACCGCTGCCTCCGGCTCACCCAGCGCGGCGGCGATTTCCGGAAAAGACTGCTCTCCATAAAGCCGCAGGCGGAACACCGCCTGGGTCTGGGGCTCCAGGCCGGAAACGTAGGCTTCGATCTGCTCCAGCAGAGCTCGATTCTGGATTTGAGTGGTGAAATCCTCCTCCCACGGCACCTCCAGTTCCTCCATGGGCAGGGGGTATCAGGTGTGATCTCCTGCGGGCGTCGATGACTTTGTTGGCGGCGATGCGGTAAAGCCAGGTGCGGAACGCCCCCCGCTCCGCCCGGTAGGCGGGCAGCGCCCGCAGCATGGCCAGGAAAATGGACTGGGTCAGGTCCATGGCGTACTCCTTGTGGCCGGTCTGGCGGTAGACGAAGCGGTAGATTTCGTCGTAGTGGGCCCGGATCAGATGATCCGCTGCAGTGTGGGAGCCTTTGCGCTGTATCTCCCGAATCCATTGCTCTTCCACTGCCTCACCGCCTTTCCGACTATATATTCGCACAATAGGGCGCCATCGTTTCAAAAAAAGGAGAAGAAATTTTTGGTCGCAGCTCAACGCCTGACTTCCAAGTTGAAATTCTCAAAATCTCGACCTGTTGACAAAGTAGATCCCCCGAGAAAACCATGGTAAAATGGGACAGGAGGTGGGGCGGATGCAACTGAAGCTGCACATGGTGACGATCGAGGACCTAGTGCCCCAGGAACACTTTCTGCGAAAATTGGAGGCGGCGCTGGACCTTTCCTTCATATATCGTGAGACGGAAAAGCTGTACAGCCGCCGGTACGGCCGGCCACCCATCGACCCGGTGGTGCTGGTAAAGTACCTGCTGGTGGGATACTTGTACGGCATCCCGTCGGAGCGGCAGATCGAGCAGCGCATCCAGACCGATGTGGCCCTGCGGTGGTATCTGGGACTGGATCTGCTGGATCGGGTTCCGGATCACAGCACCATTTCTCAGCTTCGCAGACGGAAACCGTCTTTCCGGAAGGTGTTCCGGCGTCTGTTTGAGGAAGTGGTGGAGCAGTGCATCCAACGAGGCCTGGCAAGCGGGCGTTTGGTGGCGACGGATTCCACCCACGTGAAAGCGAACGCATCCCCGGCCTCGGAGCACCTGGTGGAGGCGGTACAGAAGCCGGGGGCGTACTGGGAGCGGCTGGACGCGTATGAGGAAGAAGCGTTGGAGGAGCTGGAGCGGAGGACACAGGCGGGAAAGACGGGCAGGAAGCGGAGGCAGAAGGGACGGAGCAGGCAGGTCAAAAGCCCTCTTCGGTACGACCGAAAATGGGCCAGCCGCACGGATCCTGAGTCGGGACACCTGAACCGTCCCGGAAAGCCAAAGGGGCCCCACTATCTGTCCCATCAGACGGTGGACTGCGATCACGGCATCATCCTGGATGTGACGGTGACCTCCGGGGAAGTGAATGACGCGGTGCCATATCTGAGGCAGATCGAGCATATCCATCAGGAGATCATCCCCATCCGAGCGGCCGTGGCGGATGCGGCCTACGACCTTCCGCTGTTCCACCGGGTGCTGCGGGACCATGGCATCCGCTTTTATGTCCGTCCGCCGCCCCGCTCCGCGGCGTCCCTGGGCGGAGTTCCCGGGTCTCCCTTTTTCTACGATGAGGAGAACGATCTCTATACCTGTCCCGGCGGAAAGGCGCTGCGTCTGCGGAACCTCAACCGCAGCGTCGGCGGACTGCACTGGGTGTATTTCGCGGACAGGAGCGACTGCGCCGCCTGTCCCTTGAAAGAGCAATGCGTGGGAAAAGGACGGGCCAAACGCCTGGAGCGCAGCTACTTCTGGAGGGAGATCCGGGAGGATCTGAGGGAACTGGACAGCCCGACGTACCAGAGGGCCCTGCGCAAGCGGCAGATCTGGAGCGAGGGGACCTTTGCCGCGCAGAAATGGGAGCACAGGCTTGGCCGTCTCCTGCGACGAGGTTCAGAGGCAGCGGAAGACCACTGCCTCTTGTCAACGACCGCATTGAACCTGAAGCGGATGATCAAATGGATCATGTGACGCCGCGAGGCGTCTTTTTTGCTGTTCCTGCCTGCTTCCGTTGCTCTTGGGGGAGCTACTTTGTCAACAGGTCGGAAATCTGGGGTGCAGTAAAGGAAAAGAATATGCTGTGAGGATTCGACATAATCCGCCTGCTGCCGGGAACAATAGTCAAGGTGATGATGATGAAATACGAAAATCCCAATATGGAAGCCTATTGGAATACCCTTTCCCCGCAGGTGCAGGCCAAGATCAACGATACGGGCATTGAGCTGTGTTCTCTGGGGATGCTGATGAAGCTGGGGGATTACTATCAAAACAGCCAAAGCGAAAACGGCGCAGATACGCCGCCTGTAGAAACCGGACGAAAGGAGTGACCTCATGAACAAGCAGAAGAAAGAGCTTACCAGCCCCAAGCCAGATCAGATTGAGCGGCCCATTCCCGCCAAGATCTATCCCACCATTGACACGGACCTGGCCCGCGACAACCTGGAAAACGATCTCCCCGCAGCAGATCTGGAAGATCTGTGACACAGGTACCATGACTCGTTTTCTCCAGGCCGGGTTGTGCAGAATTTGCGTCGATGTAAAAGAAAAAATGGCGCGACGAGCGAAGCTGGCCGATCTTGAGAACGAGCTGGAAGACGAGATCTCTCCGGAGAGTTTCCTCTCTGGATTTAAACTTGCGCCGGGGATCGCGGCGGATTTTGCCTTCTCCTCCTTCCATGATGACGAGCCTAGAGGTTCAGAAGCTCTACAAGGACATGCTGGAGCACTACAACGCCGAGTTCACCCTCCAGACCTACGCCCGCACCACACGGCAAAAGCAGGACGAAGCCGCCCAGGCCATGGGAAATCTCATGGCACAGGTACAGTAAAGACATTTGGAAACAAACAGCGCACCGGACGGAAAGCCAAGCTTCCCTGCCGGTGCGCTTTATCAATTCCGTGCGAGCCCAGCAATGTAGGCCGCAGTGTGGGTCAGGTTTTTCAATGTCCCAAAAGCTCAAAATCTGTGTTGTGTAAAGGATGCTGTCTCCTCTGGGGAATATTCCAAGGGAGCCAAAGCCCTGGGCCAAATGCCCCATCTTCCGGGGAAGCTAGCAGCGCGGTTACCTCGCCGTTCCTGGAGGCTAAGTCTTTATCGGCAGACATGCCGGTCCGCTCTTACAGCAAAAGCAGAGCTCTGCGGAGGACAAGCGCTAGGGCGGGCCAGATCCAGGATAGCCGTTTTTCATTTCTCTGCTCATTCACACACTTTACATCGCAGACTTTCCGGTCATCCCATTGGTTCCTCACCCAATCGATCGGCAAGAGCGGTTACGCCATTCACCATTGGGAACCACGCCTGGATAAGCGAGGCGTTTTACAAGTCGTATGGTCTTACAGCACCAGTCTCAACCGGAACCAGCCGTCTGTCAGGTCAAACTGGCAGACGGCTCCGTTTTTTCGGCAAAAGGCACAGATGGACTGCACGCCCAAGCCGTGCCCCTCCCTTTGGGCCATCGGCAGGCCGTTGCTGTCAAAAGAGATATTTCCCGTACACGGATTGGAGATTTCCAACATGACACCGGGAGTTCCCACCATCTTGCAGCGGATCTTCCGCTGATCCTGGGGCAGCGCCAGATTGGCATGAATTGCATTTTCCAGGGCGTTTGCTAGGACAATGGCCAATTCCCCCTCATCCACCGGGAGGACATCAGGCAGAGAGAGCTTTGCCTCCACAGAAATGCCCTGGTTTTTGGCCTGATTAAAATAAGAAGTAAACACTGCGTCCAGAACCGGCGGGCAGCACCATCGGATTACCTTCTGCTCATCCAGCCGCTTTTGAGCAGCGTCCAAAAAGGCCAGAGCGGCATCCCTGTCTCCCTGTGCCAGTAGTCCTGTGACGGTCTGGAGCTGGTGGCGCAGGTCATGGCGTTGGATCCGAATGCCCTCCTCCACTTCTTTTACTTCCTGCAATTTTTCTTTCAGAGCTGAGATCTGCATCGTCAGCAGTGTGGCGCTCTGGCGTTCCATCTGAATATGGTACTGACCAAGGAGGCTCTTGAATACCGCAATATACACAATGATCAGGGGGATAACAGCAGCGTAGAGATAGGCACGCTGCGCTTCATTTTCGAGATAACTGCCTGGCCAGGCCGACACCAGAATGAGGTAGCCGCAGAACACACAGGGAATGAGGGTAAGGATCCCCCAACGGCCAGGCATCACCTGGATCAGCATGCGGAAAGGCCGCCGCAGGAAGCGCCACTCCAGATAGATGGCTGTCAAATAGAATACGCACATCAGCAGGATGTTCACAAGTCCGGAGAGGCCCAGGGAATCTGTCAGCCAGCGGATCATGGAGGCCGACAGTGCGGACACCAGAATCTGTGTCATGTAGTTAAAAACCGCCTGTGCAGGAGTGTCGTTGGCCGCCCAATATGTGAGAAAAGTAGCCGGAACAGAAATGGTGAGAAAAAACAGACGGAGCAGCAGCAATTCTCCGCCGAGCCACAGTAAAACCAGGCTGGAACCAGCCACCCAAACACTGTAAGATGCCATGATCCACAGCAGTTTCCAGCGTTTGAAGCGGAATTCAGTCAAGCTCGCCATCATTCCCACAGTCATGATTGTAATAAAAAAGGTGCGGAAGGTGAGAAAAACCACATCAGTCATTACGAATTTTCCTCCAGCCAGTAATTACCCCAGGCCTTCTTGAACTCCGCCGCCGCTGTCCGGGGCAATGTCACAGCTCGACCGTCATCCAGCAGGGCAGTTTGGGCCTGAACACCAGTCACATGCTGGAAGTTCAGCGCGAAGCTGGCCCCGCACAGATAGAAACGACGGTCAGTCAGCAACGGTGCCGCCGCCTTTTTGAAGGGAATTCGGATACTCTGGGAGTCCACAGTGCCGTCCGTGCAGAAGTAGCGCATACAGCGCCCCACCCGTTCTACATAACGGATACGCTCCAGCAGGATGCGCCGGGGCCCGGCCGCTGTAGTCACCACAATGGCCCTGCTTCGCCGACGGTCTAACTTCGCTACGGCACCGTCCAGCACCTGAAAGAACTTTCCACTCTCCACCGGCTTGAGAAGGTAAAAAAAGGCTCGGACCTCGTAGCTGTCAGCAGCAAAATCGTTGGAAGTGGTCAGGTATATGATTTCCCCACCCTCACCCAGCGCCCGCAGGCGCCGTCCGGTGTCGATTCCGCTCAGTTCCGGCATGAGGATGTCCAGTATATAGAGGTCAAAACCACCCGCGGTCTCCGCCCTTGCCAACAGCTTGACTCCGCTCCGAAACGTCTCCACCTGTCCATTCAGGCTGGGACGGGACAAGAAATAGGAGTTCAGCAGCGCCGCCGTTTGATTAAGTTGTCTTTCTTCATCATCACATATGGCGATCCGCAGCATAAGCGTCTCCCCTCCGCACCAGACTGCAAATTTTGCGCAAATAATATCAGATTTTGAGCAATCTCTTTTCCATTCTGCCAGAATTCGTACAATGAAAATAACATGGAAGGAAAAGGTCGTCAAGAGGAATCTCCGGAAGAAAATCCGGCTATGCCGCACGACCGCAGCTCAGTTTTCTCCTGGTCAAACCACTAACACCGATGTGGGATCTGCTGCTGCCGCACAATATGTGATTGGGGAAAAACCGGCGTCGTGTGAAGCTTTTCTTGTGCCATCATCGTCTTACAAAGGGAGTTTCCATGATACATAAAAATATAAACTTATTGAAAAATCAATTACTCTTTAGCCTGCTGATTCCTGACTATATCCGCCAGGAGTTTCTGCATGAATCGGTGCGAAAAAACAATTTTTCATTGCGCATCATCTGTGTAATTATTTTTGGGGTGGAAATTTTCAATCTGGTTCGGGTGGTGTTTTTGTCCCAATCCGGCCTGAGAACCCGAAACAATCGCATTTATTTTTCCATGTATTGTATTCTGATCCTTCTGGCAGTACTGTGGTTGGTTCTGCGGCATCTATTGCAGCATGCTTCGGTACGTCGGCAGTGGGCCGCGCAGTACGCCGTGACCGGCTTGATTCTCCTGTGGCACATGGGTCTCAATGCTTACGATCTGTACCGTGACCCTGCTGCAGGGACTACGGTGCTGACAACAGCACTGCTGGGATTGGCAATGTTGATTCAGACACCGCCCCGGTATAGTGTGGCACTGTTCGGTATTGGATACCTGCTGTTTTGGGCAATCATGGCCCCGCTGATGGATGCAGGCGACCGGGTCAACCTGACCATCACCTTTGTGGTGGCTCTGGCCGTCTCCTTGGCTCACGCTCATTACTCCTCGATTATGCTGAAGCAGCAAAAGCAGATTGTGGAGATCAATGCCAAATTGCAGGAACTGGTACATCTGGACCCACTGACAGGGCTCCTGAATAAGACGACGATAGAGTGTCGGGCGGAGAAACTGCTCCATCGTTTGCAACACGGCGGAAGTCGGGATGGACTTACTTTGTTTCTGTTGGATCTGGACGCGTTTAAGGGAATCAATGACCAATTTGGTCATCCCTGTGGCGACTATGTTCTGGTGCAAACGGCAGAATCCATGCGCAGGGCTTTTCCGGATGCGGCAGGGCTGGGGCGTACCGGCGGAGACGAATTTGCGGTTCTCTACGACAGAGCCCTGACGGAGAAGCAGGCTATGTCTCTACGGCGGGTGTTGGTGGAGCATTTAGAGCAAATTCAGTGGCAGGGACAGCCCATGGCTGTCCAGTGCAGTTTGGGTGTCTGCATCTGTACGCTGCCCCAACTCTCATACCGGCAGCTGTACACTGAAACAGACCGCATGCTGTATCAGGCCAAGCAAACAGGCAAGGGACAGTGCTGCGTGCGGCGATTAGCACCCTCAGAGGAAGAAAACCAATCCCCGGGGAAAGAAGCGGGGTCAACGGATCGTGCACCGGAGCACTTTGTTTTCTCCTCCCTTGCTACTGATACCTGCTCCGGAAATGGCGCTCGGCCCCCGCAAGCGTTGCGCCGCAGAAAACAATAAGACGCAGTCGGCAAGAAGGAGTGCGGTCAGGAGAACGTGTGAATCGTTTGATAACTTACCGGTTTCGCTCTGGCTATTCTGGGCGAGTTGGAGAATTGTGTGTTGCTGATCGGAGCCCGCAGGCTCTATGCATGCGGGCAACCGAGCGCAGCGAGGCTCTTGGCGAGTCGCAATAGAAGGCAATACGCATGAGGGATTACATGACGGCCCTGCACCAGAGGTTCTGCTGGAGCATGGACGGCTGTGGAAAAGCAAAAGAAGAAACGCTCCGGTCTCAGCGGTTCTACCGTACGGGGCATCCGCACCATGCTCCACGGTGCCCTGGACCGGACAGTGAAGGAACGGCTGCGATTTGAAACCCTGCTGACGGGTGCGTCGTTCCGAAAGTCCAGCATCAGGAGATGAAAACGCTGCGGCAAGAGAACCTGGACGTGGAGCAGCGGACCATAGGACGCTGCATTCACCCTGCGAACCTACACCCACTCCGCCCGGCAGAAGCGAGATGAAGCGACGCAGACCATGAGGAGTCTCATGGCACAGGCGCGGTGAGGACAATCACGAACGCAAAACAGCGCACCGGATGGGGACTTCCCTGCCGGTGCGCTGCGTTTATCGCTAATGTGGGTCATGGTGTGGGTCTGCCTCCTTCTGGCATGGCGCCTGTCATCAGGCAGCCAAAGGCAGTCCTTCTAACGCCAAAGGGACTGAACCCACATGTGCAGGACAAAAGTCCGCCGGCCACTTATGATGCCAAATGGGGCCGAAAAACATCCAGCAGCTCCCGGCACACGTTGACCGTGTCCGTGCGGCCATCTTCGTAGGTGTAAGTCAGTTCCTCTGCGGTGGCCCCTGCCCACTGAGAGACACCTCCGTACTGGATCACCAGGTGCTTGGGCCAGACATTGCTCACCTCACAGTAGCACCAGGGAATCTGATACTTCTCCAGCATCTCCAGGCAGGTCTCATGGTACGCGGTCACCACGTCAATGTCCCAGTAGACCTTGGTGCCGAACATGCCGAACTCGTTGACCATAAAGCCCACACCATATTTCTTCGCAATGTCCTGATAGGGCTTCACCTTGGTCTTGTAGATGTAGTCGGCATCTGCCATTTGTTCTTCGCTGTTGGTATATGTACTGTCTCCGTTGACGATGAGGGGCAGGGGCGCCGTACGATCCGGGTAGTCTCCGGTATCGGTGGGTACCATGACCGTGCGTACCCCACTTTGTTCCAAAATGATCGTGTCCAGACGGACATAGTGTCCATTCCCCCCGGGCTGCAGCGTGACTTCCTGCGTACCCACTGGAATCTCCACGGAATAAAGCGTGCTGCCGTAGGTATACTCCCCCTCCTGGTTGAGCATGCCCCCGGCAGGGACAATCGTCTCCAGCAGGGTGCCGTCCCCATAGACCAAGATCCGGGGATTCGTGTCAGAGGTGCTGATATGAACGCTCAGGGTACTGCTTTCCACGTCGCCCCGGATGACAATGGGTACCTCCCCTTCCATGGCAAGTCCCATGGGGAAATAGGGCTGGGGCCAGCATGGCACCGCATAGGGGTTGGTTTCCATATACTCATAGTCCGCCGCAGCGATAAAGCTGGGGGCATAGGGATGGCAGCCCACAGCCACCCCCATGGCCGCAAACCGCTCTGCCCACTCCAGGGAGCCGTTGCCCTCCAGAGAGTACAGCAAAACCCGGCCGCTGTCCGCCTGGCGGATGGCCTCCACCACAGAAGCAAGGCCCCGCTCCGCCATCCCCATGGCTGTCTCCGTCTCTTCCGGCTGGACTTCGTTGGCCAGATCAAAGGTCAGGTACTTGCTGGAAATCCCGGCATACCGCCTGGCCAGCATCTGCCAGTGATCTCTTGTAACCGCCCACTCCTCATCGCTTTCCGGCATCCCGTCCCCGGCACTGCCGTCGGCGCCCAGATAGCCCGCCATGGAGATTTGCAGATGAACCCCGTACTGGATGCACCAAGCCAGCAGCTGATCCAGCTCCAGCAGCTCATTTCGGTTCACCACCATGGGATCTGCGGGGTAGTCGGGATAGCGCAGGGTCTCAAAAGAGAGGAACAGCCGAATGAAATTGAATCCGTTTTCCGCCAGAAACCGTACGTCTGTCTCACTGTAATGCAGGTATTCCGCTGCGCTGTTCTTTCGGTTGCTGATACCCGCGCCATGCCACCCGACGGGCAGCCGGGCCTGACTGACTTCCGGCAGGTCCGTCGGGGCTGCCAGGAGTTCGTCGGTGAGAATGGTTTTGTCGTAAGTCCCCGCTTCAGGCAGAGGAATATAGTCCCCCCAGCTCTCATCCAGCTCAATTTTGCAGTAATCCGCCAGGCGCACCAGGGCCAGGACGGCATCCCGACGGGTCAGGGGTTCGTCCAGTTCCAGGGAGCCATGTTGGTTCCAGGTAAACACAGGCTGTCTGCTGACCGGGGAGACCACCGCCGGAAAAGTACACACCGCACCCCACATGTAATTGCTCTGGTAAAGCGCATACGCCATGGCTTCCCAATCGGGAAAAAGGGGATAGTCCCAGGTGAGCCCCTGCTGGGCATCCCGTATCTCCTCCGTATAAACAAGATCCGGGTTGATGGTCTCGTCCAGGTAGGATACCACCTCTTCACGGTTTCGTTCCATCAGTACCCAGGCATAGGACAGCATCAAAAATCCGTCTTCCCGGGCCATCTCCTCCTGAGAGAGCGCGGCCTGTGCCATCAGGGCCCGCCACTGCCCCATGCGGCTGTCATCCCAGCGCTCCACCACCACGCCGGTCAACTCCGCATATTCCTGAAAGGTGACCGGGGCATCCAGATCCGCCAGCCAGTCCTCTGGCAGCAGGCCCGCATCTGCCGCCCGCTGCAGCTCGCTGTCCAGTTGCCCCTCAGGGGAGGCCACGCCCCTCTCTGTCTCCAGATCACCGGAGCTGCCGCAGCCGGAGAGCAGCAGACAGAGTACAAAGGCCAGCATTGCCCGGAGGATCCGGCATCTTTTCATCAAAATCACTCCAATCAAACTATCATTTCAAGGGCAATAGAGCCTGCAGGCAAGTTCTTCATCCTTTGCTCGTCATATGATCCAGAATGAGATCCAGCAGTACGCCGTTCACCGGGAAGGCCTCGCTGAAACCGCCGGAATAGGTACAGGTATCCCGGCGCAAGCCCTCCGGGTAATCGCTCCGCACGGCAAACTCCCCTTGCTTATCCCCTATGAGACCGATGTTGGAGTAGGCCAGGAACGTCAGGGAATAGCCGATGCCCGCTTCTTCAAAGAGGTCGATGCAGTAGTTCAGATACGTCTCCAGGGGAACTGGTTCCCCGGTATCCTGCTCAGCATCAAAGAAGGCCAGATCATTGACCATGAAGCCCACTCCATAGCGCCCCGCCAACTCCAGATAAGGAGCAAAGCCATAGGTGTAGATGCTCCGGACATCGTAGACCCGGCCCTGGGCGTCCGACCAGGCTCCGTCACCGGAGAGCACCAGACTGGCCAGGCTGGACGTGGCGTCCGGCCCTCCGCAGCCTTGGCAGATAGGAGCAGACCGGAAAAGGAAAAACACAGGCCGGGTCGGGAGTAAGATCCCGACCCGGCCTCCTTGCTCCGGTCATGGTCGCTCCGGTACTGCGTCGCTCAGTGCCGGCAAAAGACTCAGGGGACAATATCTATCCCGCCCCGTGAACGTTCTTCCTTTCCGGCTTCTGCCGGGAATTTTCTCCAGTATAGCATGCCTCCTCGGAAAAGTGGTGCGCAAACAGCGCACTCATTCCTGATATATGATCTCGAATGGTGCCTGGGCCATCTGCTCCTCAGCCAGGACCTGATGGCGAGGACTCAAAACCAGCCGGGTGAGCCAGGGACATTCCAGCAACGGCGTGAGGTCGGAGAGGGTGTTCTCCCGCAGGTCCAGATCCGTCAGGGCGGGCATGGAGGAACAAAAGGACAGATCCCGCACCCCGGTCTCCCCCAGATTGACATTGCGCAGGGAGGAAAGTCCAACCAGCGCCTCGGGATGGGAGACGGTGCTGCCGAAAAAATCCACCTCCCGGAGATTCTGGAATTCCGCGAACAAAGTCAGATCCAGCGAGGGTGTGGAGTACAGCCGCAGCTCCTCCAGCCCCGTAAGCCCCGTCAGGGTCTCCGCCGCCCCCTCCGGCATGCTTCCGGTAATCAGGCGGGTCAGCTGCGGGCACGTCTCCAGGGGCGTATAGTCCGTCACCCAGGTAGTGCGCACGTTCAGAAACTGGATATCACTGCCGGCAAAAGCTGCCACCGAGGTAACGCCGGTGGCTTCCAGCCCTACCTCCCGGAGATCCGGCAGCTGTGCCAGCACGTCCGCAGAGCGCACGGGGTTTTCCCCCACATCCACCGTCTGGAGCTTCTGACAGTCGGCGATGGGACTCAGGTCGGACACCGCATTGCCGGTCAAGCTCAGGTATTCCAAGGGCAGGCCCGTCAACGGCGTGAGGTCGGTAATCTGCTGGTAGTCCAAAATCAGCACCCGCAGATTGGCGCATTGTTCCAATAAAGCCAGATCCTGGTCGTCAATGTCTCCGTGGGGAGTCTCCACCACATAGAGGTCGTGGGCGGAACTGACCATTTCCTCATGCTCCTGGAGCGTTCCCACCACCACCTGGCCGCATACCAGCAGCTGTTCCACCTCATCCAGCCGATCCTGCGGAATGGGGGCGTGCTCCTCCAGCCCCAGCTCCTGGCGCAGGGCGGCTTCCAGCAGGGGAGATGTTTCCACAGCCTGACCGGAGGACGGCCACAGCGCGGCCAGAAGGCACGCGGCGCACACCAGACCTGCCGCAGCCCACGCTACCGGCCGCAGCCGCTGGTGTTTCAGGACCCTGCTGACGGCCTGGGCAGAGGGATAGCGATCCTTGGGATCAAAGGCGGTACAGCGCCGGATCATTCGGCAAAGGGCCCGCTGTCCCGGCAGATTGGGCAGCGGATCAAACTTTCCGGAGAGCAGGAACCGCAGCAGCATGCCCAAGCTGTAAAGATCCGAGCGCTGGTCGGTCTGCTGATAGCCGAACTGTTCCGGCGGAGCTGTCTCCTCCGTCCCCAGAAACACCGTATCGCCCTTTTGCTCCATCCGGTAGCGGCGGGCGGTGCCCAGGTCAATGAGATGGCAGCAGCCGGTGGGATCCATCACCACATTTTGCGGCTTCACATCCCGGCAGATGACGGGAGGCGTCTGGGTGTGGAGATACTGGAGTACCTGGCACAGGGAGAGCGCCGCAGTTCTGACTTGTGCTGGGGAGAGAGGGCCTTGGGCAGTCACCTGTTCATACAGGCTGATGCCCTCCACGTATTCCCGCACCAGATACTCCTGTCCATCCGCTTCCAGATAGGTCATAGGGCGGGGGATCTGGGGATGACGAAGCTGGCACAGTAGCTCATATTCCTGCCGCAGGGAGTCCGCTCTCCCAACCGGCTGGAGCTTCAATACTGCGGGCCGCCCCGCCTGATCATAGATCAGAAACACCTTCCGCTCCCCGTCCTTGAAACAGGAGACGGGACTGTACTGAGCCCGCAGCCCCGCAGGCAGGATCAGAGTATTCAGAACCTGATCCCGATAGCTTTGTAAAAAGTGTTCTCTCAAATCCATATCAGGGCTCTCCAATGTAGAGGCTCCGCTCCGGCAAGGAGGAGAGCAGCTCCTCCGTTTCCAAAAGCGTCATATGCTGATTCAGGGCGAAAATCACCGCCGCGTCCCGCCGCACCCGGGGATAGAGGGCCCCACAGCCCCCTACCGCCAGCAGCCGCTGAGTTTCTTTCAATGAAAGCCGCAGCACCAGTGCCGTGCGCAGCAGAATATCCCGCCCGGGAGTCCGCTCTCCCCGCAGGATCTGGTAGCCGTAGGATTTACTGATACTGGCTGCTGCCATCCACTCCGGGGCGGAGAGCCCTGCCTGCTCCAGGATATCCCGCAAGACTTGTGGGAATGTCAGAGAAATGCGTCCCTCCCGCAGAAGGGCCCTGCCACTTTCTGAACTGCGCAGTCTATGAAACAAATTTCCTGTCGTTTCCTGCATATTCTCTCACCACCAATGATTTTATTATACCGGTGAACTCTGGAAATGCAAAGGAAATTCTCAACACCTTTACAGCTTCCAGGGGAGGCATCAAGCAGCGTGCACGGCACCGTGTCAAACTTCCTGGATGAAGAAACATGCCGGGAATTTCCAGTCTTCCGACACCATAAAGTTGAGGACACAAGCCCACAAGGCTCGTGTCCTCAACTTTATACAGGCATGCTCGAATAAATCAGCAGGTAAATGACGCCATATTGGGAGGACCCAGGGCATCATTTATACAGGCGGAAAGGCGTGATGAACCGGCCGTTCTTATCAAGGATGGCACTGAGGCGAATTTCATTGTCGGAGGTACCGCCGAACCCCTCTTCATCTTCCCAAAAACGCCCATCCAACTGGATCGTCCAGATCATTTCATAGCATTCTTTTTCCGCTACTGTAAAACTGACACCGAACAAATTAAACGGTATCGTACTTCCCTCGCCAAGTTTTTCTTCAATCTCTTCTTCGTTTTCGATTCCCGGGAAATTGACGATTCTGCGGGTTTCATCGATAATGACCGTTCTCCGCCCGGTTTGCTGATCCACAAATTCCACGAGAGGATCGGTGGGTACCATGCCATATGCAGGGCTTCCATAGGCATGCCACTGTGTAAAGGGATACTTCTCCGGCAGGCCCGACCGCTCCCACACGAATTCACGTTCACTCATCGGTGCTTCCATCCTGTCCGTTATTTTTGATCTTCAAAAGATCCCGTTGGGCAGCGATTCCTCGTTCTGTTTCCCAAAGAGAATCCGGTGTCCGAACCCGCCCAGTCGGAAAATGGGTCAATCGCGCCGCTGGACAGCATGGGACTAAAGGCGATCATCCACGCTCTCCGACAGCGTTTTGATCGACCGCACCAGTTCCTCTTTCAAACCCGGCTTGGAAAGATAAGCCAATACTGTTTCCCGAGCCCCGTGGCAGAGAAAATAGGAGACCAGCATATCCGATCCCTCCCGATTGGCTCCGATTTGAAGCTGCCAATCGTTTGGCCGGAGCAGCCGAAAAACCAGGTGTCCTTCATTCTGCGACTCCGGGATGTCAAACGCCACATGAAACGGCCCGTTCGGCGCATGCGCTTTCATGATCGCAATCGTTTTTTCCAGGACCATGGAGAGGCGCTCATCCGGCGTCCGCTCCTTCTGTCCGTCTGCTCCGGTTTTTGCGTCCATGGTGTTTGGGGACACCGCCTGTGCAGTTTCCTGTGGTTCCTTCGTCTTGATAGAGGTCTTTCGGTTATGGCTGTTCCGGTCCGGCTTTTTCCCGAAAACGCGCTTCAAAATTCCCACACGCTCTCACCCTTTCCGCCCGTCTCTCTGCGCAGCTGCGGGCACAACACCAGAATCCCTGTGTGAGTAACAAAAAAACTAAGGTGTCTGCGCAAATTAAGATCTGCTCTTTACCTGCTTTCCGCACTGCGTATACCATCCACATACCGACTGGGCGGCAGTGCGTCTATCAGATGCGATCATCCGTGGAGATACAAAGGGTTTCTTTTCCTGCATGCAGTTCTTTTTTTCCGTAGACATGGGCTTTCTCCTTTCTAGTGCTATGATTGATTGCGGCGTGCCATATTGCGGGACTCCTCCGCCAACAAGCAGACATCCCTGGGGATCTCCGTTCCGCCGTCAGGCAGAAATTTGATCCTTGCCAGGCACAGCTCGCACTCATCAATGTTTCCGCATGATTCACACTCCCTGCATACCTTCCGCAAACGCAGGTTCCTCAGGTCTCTGAGTTCCGGTGCCTCCGCCCATATCTTTCGGAGCGGCGTCTTTCGGATATTTCCCAAGGTAATCGGGAGGGCCAAACAGGGCCGGACATTCCCATAGGGATCAATGCTCAGGGAACACTGGCCGGCGTTGCAGATCAGGCTGTCCGGTTTCCTGTGGAAGGCGGCAGTGCCGGCATGGTCTCCGTCAGATAAGAGTCTCAGTGCATGTTGGATTTCTTCCCGGGTCGAAAGCTGGTGCACGGTGCCGGAACGGCCTGAATGTGTATCCAGAACTGCAAAACCGGCTGCCACTGGGATCCCAAGCCGTTTTCCCAGCTGTAAAAGCGCGCTCAGATCCTCCTGATTCTCCTTCATGACGACCGTTTTGATATAGGTATCAATTCCCGCGCATTTTGTCATCAGGGCAGCCATCAGCGTACGCTGAAAAGATCCCGGGATCTTTGTGATGGCATCGTGTACCGGGGCAGTCCCGCCATAAAGGCTGTAGGAGACGCTGTTAACCTTCCATTGCCGCAGCTGCTCCAGAATCTCCGGAGTCATGGTCAAACCGTTGGTAAAGAGGTCCACCGCCATTCCAAGAGAGGCCGCGTATTCTGTGACCTCCAGAAAGCAGTCCTTCACACCGACTTCGCCGCCTGTGAGCAGGAGGCTGACGCACCCCATGTCCCGGAGCTCATCCAAAAGGCCCTTGTATTCCTCCAGAGTCAGTTCATTTTGCCCCCGCTCCTTATGTACGCCATCCACATAGCAATGAATGCACCGCTCGTTGCAGCGATAGGTCAGCTCCAGCGCGGCGGAAAACAGCAGGTGCTCCCGGGCACATACCTCCTGGATCTGCAGGACGGCAGGCAGCTCAGCGCCGCCGTGCACATCCATGTGGTCGGTGACCAGAATGCCTTCCTCCGTCAAACGCTGTAAAAAGGTATCAATTTCCCGGCGAAAGGATTCCCGATCCGAAACGCAATACTGTTCCAGCAGGACAGCCGCCACCTCGTCTTTTGTCCTGCCTGTATCTCCGGGGAAGCACCGCAGGATATCGTAGACGATCCCATTGAACAGATAGTCTTTCCGGGCATCAATATGACGGAGATATACAAAGTCCTCATATCGTTGATAGCAGATGCCTCGATTCAAACGGAACAACGCTGTATACGGCATATTCATCCCGCCCGATCCTTACAATTTATAACCGCAGGACTCACAGTAGACACCGTCCAGGGGATTCTGCGTTCCACAATGCCGGCAGACCTTATGGGTGGGAGGGGAAGGCGGCGGTGCGACAGGTTTCGTGCTGTCAGTCTTCTTTTTGTTGGCAGTGGTGCCGGCGGTATTCTGTCTCTTCTTTTTGGAAGACCGTACCAAATACCAGATCAGGATAATCAAAGCGGGAATTGCCAGGACACCGCCTGATGCAGCAGAAGCCATCGCGCAAAGGGCAATCAGCAACCACAATTTTACGATAAATTTCAAGACCTCCATTGCTGTTACTCCTTCAAAACCGCGTCCACATCCCGCAGCAAGTTCCGGGCGTAATCAACTGCGTTTTGCAGCTTTTCCTTTTCCGCTTTCTCCTTCATGGCCACCTTGGCGGACTGATTGAGCAAGCGCTCCGCCTCAGCCAGCTGCTCCCCGCAGTACTCTTCCACAAGCCGTCTGGCATTCTGGCCCAGATCCGAATAGATGCTCTGCACGGTCTCCGATACGGACAAATTCAGGCCCGTCATCTTTCCGGCGATCTGGCTCAGGATAGCGGGCGTTCGCTGCTTGACTTCCTTTTCCCGCATCAGACCGCTGATTCCGTCCGCCGCCAGGGAGGCCAGTCCAGCCAGCAGGCCTGTGCCCGAAACCAGCGACACCGCCAATCCCACGGTGTCCCCCTTGGTCCAGATCCGGTTGTCCAGATTCATTCGGAAACTTGCGGCCTGCCGCTGGGGGATGCTGTCCACCAGCCGGGAGGAGATGTCGGCGGAAATATGGTCCAGCCAATCATACAGCTGATCCTGATGGTATTCCACGCAAGTATTGACGGCCTCCTGCAACAGATCCACACAATAGAATTCATAGTATTTCAAAAGCGTATCCGTGGACTGGCTCTCCAAATGACGGGTCTCTTCCTCAATCCGGGCCAGGAACTCGTTCATCCACCGGGAGGCTTCATATTGCATGGCTGTCAGCATCTGATCCAGTTGGGCCAGCATGGCGGCCTGGTTCTCTGCGCTGCGCTCTTTTTCCGCTTGCAGGCGTTCCAGTGCAGCGGATACCATGGACCTGTCCATCTTCAGTCCGGACTCAATGGCATTCAGCTCCGTCTCCAGATCCGCCGTCATGGCCGAGGCCAGCCTCTGCATGCGATCCAGCACAACCGTGTCCTTCTTGTCCTCCACCAGGGCGGTCAGAAGATCGCGCAGCCTGCTGAACTGGCTTTCCAGAACGGCGGACAGTGCCTCACAGGGACGCTCCTCACCCAGCTGCCGGCACAGCTCATCCAAAGCACTGATGGTCAGCAGTTCGGCGTCCGGCAGCAAGCCCGCTGTACGCTCCCGGAGAAGATCCCGGATGCGCGTATAGTTTTCCTCAGTCTCCATGGTATCCGCGTAGTTGCCTACCAGGAAGAGCGTGGTGTACCGCTGAGGCAGCACCGCAGATTTCAAGAACAACTGCTCCGTCTGAGAGAGCGGATACTTGACATTGTAGATGTAGACCACGGCATCCGCCTGCAGAAGGCTTTCCTTGACCATACCGCTGAAGTCCTGCATGGAATCTCCGGTGCCGGGCGTGTCGATGATGGTCACCTGTCTGAGAAGTTCAATGGGCCGCTTCAGTTCCAGCCGCTTCACGGTTTCTCCGGCCTGAGCCATGACCTTTTCCAAGGCTTCCCGATGGAGCTCCTCGTCTGAAAGGCAGATGCTGCGTCCGTCCGCCAGCACTGCCTGGCTGCCGTGGGGGCCATAGCTGATCCGGTTGAGGGTCACCGTTTCTGTCGTTACGTCGGTGGTGACCACATCTTCTCCCAGGAGTGCGTTGATAAAGGTGGATTTTCCACGTTTAAAATCGCCCACAACCACCAGGGTGAAGGGATTGTCTTTCTGACGGCGGATATCGCTCTCCCAATGGGAAAGCTTATCCACAAAGGTATCTCCCAGCATAGTCCGATACCGGCTGTCATATCGGAGCGTTTTCAACTGATCCAGCGCATTGTCCAGCGCAACTTCCATCTGTTCCTGAGAATAAATGATCCGGTCTTCAAGTCCCATTACAGTTCATCCCCTCTCAGTCATTGTCCAATATGTTGACGAGCTTTTTGCACCGCTCATCAACTTCCCGCTTGTCCCGCACAGGCATCCCCGGCTTTTTGAGCTCCGGCCGCCACCGGTAGAACACCTCGCACTCCTGGAACTCCTTCTCAGCAAAGATCCGACGAATGGCGGAGGGGTGATCGTTGAGCAGCTCATAGACCTTTGTGGGATTGTTCAGCGTCTGATCCAACTGCTGGCGCAGCGACTCCATGTCAACCTGTCCGGCATTGTTCAGCATACCTCCGTAGAGGAGCTTTGCGTTCACATTCCGGGCAAGCTCCGGATCGTCCGCGCAGATCAGCGCGGCCCGGTCTGCCGTCACTTCCCCGGCCCTGGTCCAGAACTGCATCAGCGCGATATTGGCCAGTGAGAGGACCAGCCCGAAAGATCCGGCCCCGCTGTTGAGGATGGCGTTGATGACATTTTGAAACACCAGATGCTGGTTGTGGATGTGCCCGCATTCATGGGCAATGACGCATTTCAGTTCTCCCGGCGTCATACGCTCCACAAGGCCGCTGAAGAGGACGATCATAGGTGTGACATCGTCGGTGGCATAGGTGAATGCGTTCATGGTCTGATTGGGGTAGACAAAAATGTTTGGTATCCCAATGCCCAGCCGGTGGGCGCAGTCCGTCCCCATTTGAAAGATCTCCGGAAACTGGTTAGGCCCCACCGCCAGCGCCTTCTGATTAAAGAACTGGATCTCCCGGGTCTCAATGGTGGCGGTGATCTTCTTGCAGATGGAATGAAAATGCGGGATCTGCATCAGCTTGGCCCGCAGCTCATAGTCCAGGTCAAAGGCGTAATCCGGAATTCCGTTTTCCAGATGGGCATTCTCGGTCTGCCTGCGCCTGGCCACGTAATTGGCAAAGCTGGTATCAATCCGGCTCAATGGCGAAGTGTCTTGTGTGCGCATGCTCTCCACTCCTCTCTCTGATCAACCGGCATTTTCCTGAGGCTGATAATTCAGTGCGCTGGCCAGCCGTTCCTTGACAGGGGTGATCTTGGCGCACACATCCTGCAAAGTCTGTCCAAGCCGCTCCATATCGCTCAAGATCTGCCGGCGCTGTGTGGCATTCTTTTGCAGATCCAGCTTGATGCGGGTAAGGTTGTTTTCCATGCTCAGCAGGGTGCTTTCCACATCCTGGTTGAGCTGCTCCGCAACCGCTTTGTAGGTGGTATTGGTGGTATCCCGCAGCCAGGTTTCCAGGGGACGCTTCATCCTCAAATCCACCATGTATTGATCCACATATTTGTGGAGCTCCGCGCGCAGGGCGGCAATTTCTTTTTCTCTGTTTTTTCCAAAGAGCTTTTTCACCGCGCCCTTGCCTGCGAAGGTACTGACCATGCCACTGGCCACAATAACCGGAAGGATCAGCGCACCGCCTGTCAGGCCCAGGGCAATCCCCACGACGGAGGTGGCTATATAGGCGCTATACCCGGCCAGGAAGCCCACGCCACCGCCCACCAGCGCACCCGGCAGGCCATTCTCTTTAAATCCGGAAAGGACGCCGCCGATGCCGATCAGGCCCACGCCGTTGGTCAAAGCGTCTACGGCCACCACGCCCCAGTCAAACATATTGCCGGAATCCTTCTTGGTAATCTTCATCTGGGTCTTGGCCAGATCCTCCGACAGCTCCTGAGCGAATTTGGATATCTCCACGATCTCATCGCCCACCCTGTTCTGGATCTCCACCTCCATTTTCTCTGTACAAGCACTCAGGAGTGACATGGCCTCCTGTTCCGCCCCTTTGACAAAGCGGTCAGCGGTGGCTTCTGTAGTGGTTTTGTCTTTCACATCATCTTTGGTGATCGTAAAATGATCGATATAACTTTGGAGCTGTTCTTCCACCGCGGCGTAGCCGGCGTTAACCTGAGGCAGCAGATCATTATAGAGACTGCCGGCCCGGGCTTTGACAGCTTCGATCTCCGTCTTTTTCGTCTCCCGCCCCTTTTTGATTTTTTCGATGGCCTCTTTTTGAACCTTCTCGAATTCCTCGGTCTCCATCTGCATGGCATCCATACGCATATGGATGGTATGTTCCGCTTCTTTCGCAATGGACAGGATTGAATTTACCGGGGAGATCAGCTCCAGCATACCCCGCTCTTCTGTCAGGAGTTTGGACAGCACCGCCTCGAAATCCGGCATCCCGCTCTTTTCCAGCAGCTCATAGTCGTTGTCCAGCTTTCCTTCCAGCGCGTCCCTGGCGGAGATAGGATACAGCCGGATGCCTCCGATCTTGGTCTGGGCATCCTGGTATTCCCGGGAATCCTCCCCGTACATCTCCGCCATCTTCGCCAGGACGCTGGCCTCGATTTTTTCCTTGATATGGGCCAAAAGCCGCGGGCGCTCCTTGGGGCGAATGTTGTCAATCTTGTTGACTACAAAAATGATGCGGCCCAGATCGCTGGTCATGACTTTCGTACGGACAAATTCCGCCTCGCTCTGGCTGAAGGGAGAGTCCGGTACCAGGACCATGATGATGGCATCCAAAGTCGGGATCACCTGCTCGGAAATGGCGGTCATGCGCTCATCGTCATTCAGGCCCGGTGTATCCACGATCTCGACACCGTTCTGGCAGAACGGGCAGGGATAGTACACAACGGACCGGTCAACCGTGGCTGCAATCTCTTCCGATTCCTTGGTGATCTTCGTGATATACTTTGAAAGATCGTCAACAGGGACTTCCTTGCTTGTCCCATCCTTGAAGATGATATCCGCTCTGGGAGCAGCATCCCATCGAATGTAATTCAGCGTAGCCGAGGTGGGAACAATATCGGAAGGGACAATGTCTCTTCCCAGCAGGGCATTGATGACTGTGCTCTTGCCACGGCGGAACTCGCCCATGACGCCTACGGAAAACACACGGTTTTTCATATGCTCCCTGCTGGTTTTCAGACTGTCGGCATATTCCTTCAGCCCCAGTTCGTCACACACGTCTCCCAGATCCGCCATACTTTCATTGACTTGGCTGAGCATCGCTTGATAGTTGAAATAAGTCTTTGATGTGCTTTCCATGGTCTCCCTCCCAAAACAATGTTTATATCTCTCAGCACGGAGTCCAGTCTTGCTTCCGCGCAGGGAATACCGTTTCTTGCATGGCGGCCTTCTGACAACCCAAGGCATATTTTTTATTTTAAAAAAACGCCCCCGGCATCCAGCAATACCGGGAGCGATCAGGAGTCCCACTCTTCAGGCAGGGCCCGGCAGGATGACTCCGGAAGGGCAGTTCCCCGAAGTGCTAGAACCATTTGGATGCGTTATAGCACCCAGTCGCCCAGGAGCAATCCGTCCGCCTATCTTTTTGCTTGTCTCACACCGATTCTTTCTATTTCTTTTGCAGCCTTCTAAAATCATGTATTATATTTAGTTATTATAATGTAACATATTGTTTCCGTCAAGTCACCCATTGGATAGACTAGGGACAAGAGGTGATGGAATGCCAATGCGGGAAAAAAAGGAGATCAACGTACAGGTGGGCCGTCAAATCCGGAAAGCCCGGGAAGACGCCGGCCTGACCCAGGAGCGATTTGCCGAATTGATCGGAATATCTCCTCAAAACGTCTCCTGTGTGGAGCGGGGTCTGGCCGGTGTATCACTGACAGTTCTGCGGAGGATGTGCGAGATCCTCCACGTGTCCAGCGATACCCTGCTGATGGGCGATCTGGGAAACAACGATGTGGACGTCATTGCAGAACGCCTGCGGCAGCTGCCTCCGGAGCAATTCCGGGTAGTGCAGGAAGTCATCAACCGTCTGCTGGAGCTAACCAACCTGTCACAGTAAAAGGAACCGGAATCGTGAGAATTGTATCACGATTCCGGTTCCTTTTGGTGTGCACACCTGCACACTTTTTCCTATTTCAGTAAGTTTGCAGCCCATGGTATAGCCGGGCAGGCAATCCCCCCATGGCGCAGCGGAGAAAACCAGGCAAACTCACGCCGGGTCAGTTTAGGCCAACCCCTCCTCGTTGAGACTGTGCAGCAGGGCGTCCGTCTCCTCCACGGTCAATCCATGGATCAAGCCGTACAGCACTGCCGCGTCCCGGCGTTTCCGAGCATACAAAGGGGGACGCCCGGCAATTTTCAGCAGCCGTTGCGTCTCCGACTCCGATAGTCTCAGCAGAAGGGACAGCCGAAGGAGAAAATTCCGGGTAGGTGTCCGGGTGCCGTTGAACATCTGGTATCCATAGCTGCGATCCAGGTTGCAGCGCAGGATCACGTCCTGTACCGTCATGCTGTGGTCACGCAGCACCGTGGCAAGATATTCCGTCAGGGACGGAGCAGCAAATGTATCTTTTTCCAGCATATCCGGCGCACTGCTTTTCCGAATACGATGCTCCAATTCCTGTGTGGATTCCATCCCCGACCACCTCACGTATGTGCGATTTTGGAATCATTATTGCAAAAGGCCATTGAAAAGTCAATACTGTGGGAACCCCCATGGTATCGGCTCTGCGAGGACGGCAAAGCAGCCCGGCGCCCTAAGCAGGGAGACACACTTTCCGGTTCGGTACGCCTCCTTTTCTGTCCACTTGTAGGCTTCATTGAATGCGCGCGCTCCGGGCTGCAACATTCAAAAGGGGTTCCCCGAAAACAGCTGTTTTCGGGGAACCCTTTTTAATTCCGGCCCGGCACAGGAACGCCAATCTTTCCACATGAAGCAAGGACTACCAGGGCTGTGAACCAAGCTTGGCCTGAATCTCCGCGGCCAGCTTTTGATGCCGCTCATAATTCAACTGCAAAGCGCTCCGCTGCATCCGCAGCTTTTCCAGGCTCTCTTCCACATGCTTGTGCTCATCGCTGTTTTGGATGTCTTCTCGGATCTGCCGCATCAAAACACTGCGCCAGGATGAAACATAGGCTTCCACCTGCCCGCCCCAAAAACGCAGCGCGCTTGTGAGGGCGCGATTTACTTGAGGCATGATATCCACCCGGGTCAAATCCTTCGACGAAGGGATCGGATCTTCTTTCCACGAAAATTGCGGGAAGGATACACAGTTCCGCCATTTCTTCAAACTGATCCGCAGGGGCTCCGGTACCAGGCCGGCAGTTTCCCGCATCGCGGCGACCGTCTTCTCCACCCTCTGCATTTCCGCCTCCACAAGGCCCTGCATGCTCCGACAGAGTCCCGCATACGTGTCAGCCGCGGTATCCGCCGCATGCCGGAGTACCACCAACAGATTGTGATGGCTGATGGTATGGGTTCTCAAACTGCCCAGCCCGGTGATGAATGGTTTCCGGCCGGCAGCCTCAAGTTCCCTGTTATGGATCATGGCTTCGGGATAGATGCCCTGTCTATTCAGGGACGCATCCATTGCCTGAAACAAATCCACCAACTGTTTATTTGCATGCTTTGCGTACTGGGCATAGGCCTGCAGCTTTCTCTCCATCCGGCAGGATTCCTCATCCAGGCTGCCGGCGGCCCCCTGATACCAAGTTTCCAAATGCCGGCCCACTTCCGCCGCCAGATCCATGGTTTTTACCGCCATATCCGCACTTTGCGCTGATGTCAAGTAGTCCAAAAGCGAGTTCTTGAAAGTGGGAAATCTGCTCTCCTCCAAGAGTTCCTCATCATCACGGATGAACCCTCGCATGGCCTGCAAAGAAGAAACCGCATAGATATCCGGATCCGACAAAATCCGGCGGGCTTTTTCCAGCAGATCCGCATCATCGCTGTAAGCGGCTTCCGCAGCAGACAAGGTGTTTTCACACAATCGCCTGCGAACCAGCTGGATCACCCGGTCCTGCTCTCTTCCGGGAGAGAATACATCAATACAGGTGATGACAAAAATAATATGATGAATGCCTCTTTGATGAATGAGCATTTGAATGGACGCCTGCTCAGACATGCTGAGCGGCTCCCGGGCGGAGGTCACAAAGATTGCCGCGTCCACCTCCCCCAGAACGCCCATGGTAACCTCTGTCATGTAATCGTTGTCGTTCAAGCCGGGCGTATCAATCAATTCAATATGGTTTTTGCAAAAAACAGAGGGATAGTGTACTACGATTTCCTGCACCGTTTTGGCCCGTTCCCCCCGTTGTACATCGTACTTGGTTCCAAAATCGATCAGTTCCTCCACAGACCGGTCTTCCGTACGGCCATCCCTGTAACGGATGGTAATCTGTTTCTTTTCCCCGTAAAGCACCCGGTTGATGGCCGCGGTCATCGGTAAAATATCGGTTGGAAGAACATCCGCGCCCAGAAGCGCATTGATAAGACTGGACTTTCCTCTTTTAAACTCTCCAATGACAGCAACCCGATAGACCTGCGAAATGATCTGATCGGAGGTTTTTCTGATCCGCTGACTGCAATCCATCCCCTGCGGATACTGTTTGGCGATATTCTCCAAAGCACATAGCTGCTCGTGTAAGAAGAATTCATTCATAGACGCTTCTCCCTGCGGCAAGTTTGCCCAGCGTTCTTTCGTATCACTGAATTTTGTTTATCATTGTACTAGAGTCTGCGACTTCATTCAAGTTTTTTCCAGCAGGGAAACATGAGAACAACGCCCCGCCCCACTCGATTCTCCGCAGCCCAACGGGGGAAGGAAAATCCCTAGGCGGGAATACCGGGAGCCTTCGTCTTCGTTTCACGCGGCAAGTGTATGGCAATCGAATTACTCCGGGGACGGAGCTCGGACGGGGCGATATAAATCTTCATCTTTCATCACTGAGCCGCGCAGAGTCGACAGCAGGTATTGCGGCCGCGTCACCTCTTCCCGTAATCCGTCATCTTTTCGGCTTCCGGTGGGAATCTTTTTGAGTATAGCATACTGCTCCGGGAAAATGGTGCGCAGACAGCGCACCCGGCGGGAACTTCCCTGCCGGTGCGCTGCGTTTTTCCCGAGGCGTGTGTCGTGAGTTTGGTGTTCCTCAAATCCGGAACTTCCCGCAAAAAAGGCGTCCCGAAAATGGTTGGTTTCGGGGTGTTCTTGTAAAGATGCTACAATGTGGATCTCTCACCCGCGAATACCACGCGCCGCAAAGATTCCGCGCCGCTCGTTCAGGCACCGATTCCGGTATCACGCAGCAAGGGAGCAGATCCCGTTTGGGATCTGCTCCCTTGACGTTTTTCCGTCATGCAAACCAATTTTATTCCGCGGCAGGCTCCACCCAACACTGGAAGGGGGCCACCGGCTTGCCATCATACACGGCTTCCTGGGCATTGTGGTTGATGACCATCCGTACCCGGTCTTCTCCAGTGCCCCGGCAGATCACTTCCACCCCGGCAGCGGAGTCCTCCAGCGGGAGGTTCTGCTGAACGGAAATTTCTTCCAGAATCTTGTCCAGAACCGACTCCTCCAGGCCGCAGCCCAGATCATACACCCATCCGTCTTTCTGGGCCTTTCGGGTGACGGCGGCAAATTCCTGATAAAACGCGTCATGGTACCGCAGCAGCACATCCGCTCCGTGAACCTCCAGCATATCCCGAAAAATCCCGCCTTGGCCCTGTACGCCGGCAAAATTTCCCTCTCCTGTCACGGGGAACTTCTGCCCCTCCTGCAGGCTCTCCGTCTCCGCCACGCAGACACCGGCAAAATCGGTAAAATCGATGGGAAGCTGCTTGCCCAGCACCAGGTTATTGTCAGGGTCCTTGACAAAATCCCGGTAGGTCAGAACCACCGTTCCACCCCGCTGCGCAAAATCCCGGAGCTTGCGCTGGAAGTCCGGCTTGGCAATGATCATCTGAGGCAGGATCACTACCTGATAGCCGGTAAGGTCACGGTCCGCAGGGATCACATCCACAGGGACATTGCGGTCATAGAAGAATTTATGGTATTTCTTCATCTCGGCTTCGCAGTCCAGCAGCTCACTCTGGCGTTGGATGCGAAATGCCGCCAGGGAGTCGTAGTCGTACACGATGGCCACTTGACTGGTGATGGGGGTCTCCAGCTCAGACGCATACTGCCGAATGTCCCGGAAGAAGCTCTGCACCTCATAGAATTTCCGGCGCTTGACATTGTCCGGATCTAGAACGCCGTAGCAGAACTGCTCGGCGCCTTTGGTGGCGCCCCGGTAACGGAAGAAGAACAGGGATTCGCAGCCCCGGGCCATAGCCTGGTACGCCCACATCTTCGCCTGGTTGGGCCGGGGGGAAAAGCCAGTGATATCGTGTCCCTGGGCGCCCATAATGGCCTCGGTGATCCAGAAATTCCGCTGTTTCAAGCCCCGGATGTAGTCCAGGCCGAAGGCGATCTCATTGGGCGGCAGCGGCTCAGGCTGGCCGCCCCATACGGGGTAGTTGTTGTAGGCGGCTACATCCAGATGCTTGGACACAGCGGAGTAATCCGCATGCTTGCCCAGTCCCCCGCCCGGGAAATCGTGGATCTCCACCACGCCGGGAATGATCTCCCGGAGCAGCCGGGCCTGAAAGGCGGCAAACTTCACAATGCTCTCACTGCGGAATCGCTCCCAGTCCAGCCGAAGAGCCGGGTTGTGGGTGGTGATGGTTCGGGCAGGCAGAGGGATCTCGCCAAAATCGTTGTACGTCTGGGACCAAAACACCGTGCCGTAGGCATCGTTGAGCGATCCGATGTTCCCGTGGAACTTCTCCTTCAAATAGGCCTGGAAGGCATCCCGGCACTGAGGGCACCAGCAGATGTCGCTGTCCTCATGGCCGAATTCGTTGTCGATCTGCCAGGCCACGATGGCCTTCTCGCCCTTGTAATGCTCTGCCATCGCCCGGATGATGCCCTCTGCGTACCGGTACAGCGTGGGACTATTGAAGCAGTACACATGCCGTCCGCCGAAGACCCGTTTGGTTCCATCCTCAAATTCCGAGAGGATGTCCGGGTGCTTTTTGGCAAGCCAGGCAGGAATGGTGGCCGTGGGGGTGCCCATGACAATGGACAGTCCCCGGACTTTGGCCCGCTCAATCACATGGTCGAAAAAGGAGAAGTCGTACTGCCCCTCTGCCGGCTCCATGAGGTGCCAGCCGAATTCCGCAATGCGGATGGCATTGCACCCCAGTTCACAGATATTGTCCAGATCCTCCTCCAGCAGGGAGGGATCCCATTGCTCGGGATAGTAGTCTACGCCAAGATACATTAGTTTTCCACCTTTTTCGCTTTCAGTTGCTGGGTTAACTCGTAGATTTTGTACTCAAGAGAAAAATGGTATTTTTTGTGCTAACTGCAATACCCAAAGCGCTTCCCCCTCTTTATTTTCTTACTATAATAACAAGAATATCATTCCGTTACAGGCCCGTCAACGCCATTACTAAAAGTTTTATTTCGTTACGTTCATTTTAGTAAATTATTAACTAAAACAATTACTCTTTTTTATGAAAAATGCAGAAGAGAACCTCTTCTGCATTTCCCACATATTTACTTTTTTTTGACGCTGCCCCGCTCTTCCAGGCGGCAGGAGATGATGATCTGTTTGGGATGGATTTTCTTCTGCCAGAGCAGCTCCATACAGATCGCCGCCGCATCTGCGTTTTCCAGGAGAAACACTTCCACCGAGGAGAGGGGCGGCTCCGAAAGCCGGGACAGGCTGGTGTTGTTGAAGGTAATGACCCCCACATCCTCAGGAACCCGGATATGAAATTCCCGCAAGGCCTTCAGCAGGCCCGGGGCTACCACATCGCTGGCGGCAAAAATGGCCTCCGGAATCTTCTTTCCGCTCTCCAGATACGCCTTTACCACTGCATAGCTGCTGGCAGAATTCATCTCACAGTCCAAAACCAGTTCCGGGTCATAGACCTCCCGCTCCAGCAGGGAGTTTTTGTAGTAATAGAATCTTGGATCCATGGATAGTTCTTTGGTTGCGCCGAAGGTATACACGCTCCCCAGATACGCCACCCGCTCATATCCGTTCTCCCGGAAGCAGTCCAGCACCTGCCGTACCGCCAGGCGATAATTGGGAACAATGCTGCAATACCGTTCCTCATCCGGAGATGAGTCCAGAAACACGATGTTGTCGGTATAACAGTGAAAATCCTGGATCTCGCCCAGAGTAAAGCGGCCTATGGCCACAATCCCATCCAGAGGCAGGTCATCGTTCTTGATAAAATGTCCTTGGTCATTGCGAAACAGCATCACAGTGCTCCAATGCCGTTCAAAGCATACCTCGTCCAGAACATTTTTCAGAATCATATAGTAGATGTCTTCGGAGAGCTGCTCCTTTTCAAACATCTGCGCAATCCCGATGCGTTTCTCCGCCCTGCCGGGCTGCTTTTGACCGTCAGCCCCTTCCGTGGATCTGGCTGCCTGATAACGCTGTTGAACTGTCTGATATGCCAGATCCTTGGCGGTCTGTACAACCCGCTTTCTCGTTTCCTCCGTTACGCTGAGGGAGGGATCCTGATTCAAAACCCTAGACACCGTCGCCGAAGATACTCCGGCGATACGGGCAATCTCTTTCAGTGTTGCCATGGTCATACTCCTATTCGCTCAGAAGGTAAAAAAATAACCATCAATTTTTATAATTTTACCGCATTCCCCAAAATGACACAAGTAAAATCTAAAGCAGCTCCGCACGGGTCTGCCATGCAAACTGCCGGCAACCGATTGAAATTGTTCCCCAAGTCCAGGATAAATTTAATTTTCCGCAGGTGCAGCATACCTTCGGGTGACTTCCCTGTGGCAATCTCACGATCGTCCTCATGAAGCAAAAGCTTTGCCAACTCCTGCTAACAGCCGTCACCTGCGGCGTGCAGGGATTCTCTCCAAGGTGCTTGAGTTCCTCTGATTTGAATTTCTTTCTCATGCCCACTCTGACCCTCCAGAACGGCGTGAACATTAAACCGTCTCCGCCATGTTGGCCACTACGGCGCTGGGTTCACCCGGCCGGCCTACACTCACACCACCCGGCAGAAGCAGGACGAGGCGGCTCAGACCATAGGCGACCTCATGGCGCAGGTGCGGTAAGGACAGCCAGAAACAAACAGCACAGCGCACCGGTTGGGAAGCCGAACTTCCCTGCCGGTGCGCTGCGTTTTTTTGCGCGGTGTGGGTCACGGTGTGGGTCTAGGCCTAGCTGCCCTCTCAAAACGAGAACTTCTTACATAGCAAAACGCCCCGAAAACAATCGTTTTCGGGGCGTTTCGTGGAGCTAGTGGGGTGACTCGAACACCTGACCTGCTGATTACGAATCAGCTGCTCTACCGACTGAGCTACACTAGCAAATCAATTTTTGAAAGAACGAAAAAGGTTGTCAGAAGTATCAAAATCCGCCGCTTACACACTCGAGCGAAAGTGATTTTAGCACACTTTCCCAGGAACGTCAACACCTTTTTCAGGAGTCTTTCCGAATATGCGCCACCGCCCGTATAATACAGTACGTATTTTTGAAGGAAGTCCTGCATTTTTTGTTTGACTCTTTTGTCGAAAATCTGGGAATGTTGGCGCGTCAAGCAGAAAATATGGCGATTTTATCTCGGATTTTTTTCTCTTCCCCACAAGAATTTTCGCTATGTTTTTCCTGGGTTTTCCAGTTTTCGTCTTTTGCAAGCTTTTTTTGATATTAACATAAAATAAAGTGCAACCTATTTCTACAAAAAGTTATTCACATTTTCCACACGCTTTTCCACATTCATTTTTCCCTTATATATCAGTTATTTTATTACTATTTTCCATTTAATGTAAAACCTGCAAACTGACTTTTTCACCATGTAATATTTTGATTTTAATTTACATAATTTTTTATCTGCATTTTAATTTCTCCCTTTTCTCAAAAATTATTTTGAAAATCCACATTTTTTGCAAATGAAACCCTGACGCCGTCAAAAAAGCAAGCTTAAACGCTTTACATGCAATCTCATCTGTTTTTCAAATATGCAAAAATGCAAGGGGAGCGGCGCTTAAAGCGCTGCTCCCCTTGTCCGTTTTCTCCTCACGCCCCCTGAGAGATGTCCCGGGTAGCGTAAGCATTGAGTTCCATCCCCGCTGTGTGCCCGGCCAGATACTCGTAATACCCCTGGGCACCGATCATGGCGCCGTTGTCCCCGCACAGCTTCAGCGGCGGCAGATACAGCCGGCACCCCTCCCGGCGGCAGGCTGCCTCCAGGTCGCCACGGATGATACTGTTGGCCGCTACGCCGCCGGCAGCTACGATCACCTTGCGTCCCGCCTGACGGGCCGCCGCCATGGCACGGGGCACCAAGGCATCGCTGACCGCCTGGGCAAAGTCCCGGGCCAGGGCTGCCCGATCCAGCTCCTGGCCTACCTGCTGGGCATGGTGAGCCAGGTTCACCACCGCGGTTTTCAACCCGGAAAAACTCATATCCAGCTCCGCACCGTCCACATGGACATGAGGCAGCTGGTACACGCCGCCCTTGGAGCCCTGCGCCAAATCGTCCATAGGCTTTCCGCCGGGATAGGGCAGCTCCAACACCCGGGCAGCCTTGTCAAAGCACTCGCCGGCAGCGTCGTCCCGGGTTGCCCCCAGGATGTGCATATCCGTGTAATCCGCCACATCCACCAGCAGCGTATTGCCGCCGGAGATGGCCAGAGCCAGGAAGGGCGGTTCCAGCTCCGGGAAGGCCAGGTAATTGGCGGCGATATGGCCTCGGACATGGTGCACCGGGATCAACGGCACTCCCAGCCCGTATGCCATAGACTTGGCGAAGCTCAGCCCCACCAGCACCGCGCCGATCAGCCCTGGGGCATAGGTGACTGCCACAGCGTCGATATCCTGCCGGGTGCAGTTTGCCTGGGCCAGAGCCTGCTCCGTCAGGGCGGCGATGACCTCCACGTGCTTGCGGGAGGCGATCTCCGGCACCACGCCGCCGTAAAGGGCGTGCATATCCGCCTGGGAGGCCACCATATCCGAGAGCTCTCTGCGGCCGTCCTCCACCACCGCCACGGCAGTCTCGTCACAGGAGGACTCAAATGCAAGGATCTTCATTGGGTCTATTCCCTCTCTTTCATTCGTTCCAGGCCACTTTGGGCAGCGGCTTGGCGCCGGGCGCCCGGGGGATGCGCACATACCGGGCGTATTTGTCCGGGGAGAATCGCTTCAAATAGATATCCCGGTGGGCCTCCATGAGCCGCTGATCCGCCATGGGCTGCTCCGCCCAATACAGTGTCTTGTAGGGCACGCCGAACATCTCCGTATCGTACCCGGCCAGCCGGGCGTGGTTGCGGGCATAAAATCCCAGCCGCCGCCGGGCCATGTCGGGGTCCGGTGCGTATTCCGGCATCTCACTCTCCCCCAGGATCACCATACCCGGCTCCGCCTCCAGCATCTTCCCGATCAGCAGCGCCCCCACGCCCCCATTGCGGCAGCGGGGGGAAACGCACAGATAATCCAGCAACGCCCAGCCCGGGTCTCCCAGCCACAAAAAGCACTCTCCCACGATCTCCGATCCGTCAAAGAGGCACCAGGGCCGGTAATACCCGTCCTCCAGCATCCGGCGGATGATCCGCAGGGGCTTCAATTCCGCCGCCGGGAAAGAAACTTTCAGATGGGCGTCATACACCGTCTCCAGCTGTTCCGGCGTCGGCAGCTTCAGCTCCATAGTCAAACTCCTTCGTCATGATGATGGCATCCTCCTTGGGATGCTCATAGTAATTCTTCCGGCGGCCCACACTGCGAAAGCCCAGCCCGCCGTAAAGGGCGATGGCACCGTAATTGGATGCCCGCACCTCCAACGTCAAAAAGGCCAGGTGATTGCCTTTGGCGAAGTTCAAAAACACCGCCAGCAGCTGCCCTGCCACTCCCTGACGACGATACTCCGGCTGCACCGCCACATTGGTGATATAACCCTCGTCCAAAATCACCTGCAAGCCGGCATAGCCCGCCACGTGGCCCCCGTCGTCTAGAGCCACCAGGAAGGCGGAGCAGGCGTTGTCCAGCTCCTCTGCCAGCATGTTCCGGGACCAGGGGGTGGAAAAACAGACCTGCTCCAGCTCTGCAATCTCGTCCAGATGGTCGGCATTCATGGGCACGATACGCACATGCATTTGTTCTCTCATCGTTTTCTCCTCTCCGCCCGCAGGCGGCAACTTGGATTTTGTTCCGCTTCCCGACTCAATCCTTGGCTTCCAGCCAGTTTTTGCCCCAGTGGGCTTCCGCTGTCAGGGGCACAGAAAGGGTCACCACCCGCTCCATCTCCTCGGCCAGGATCCGGGCCACCTCCGGGGCATCCGCCTCCGGGCACTCCACGATCAGTTCGTCGTGAACCTGGAGCACCAGCCGGGCCTGGGGCAGGTCATCTTTCAGCCGCCGCCACACGGCGATCATAGCCAGCTTCATGATGTCCGCTGCCGTGCCCTGGATGGGCATATTCAGCGCCACCCGCTCACCGAAGGCGCGCAGGTTGCGGTTGGAGGAGGTGAGCTCCGGCAGATCCCGCCGCCGGTGGAACAGTGTCTCCACAAAGCCTGTCTCCCGGGCCTTTTCCACCACGGCGTCCATATACTTCCGCACACCAGGGAAGGTGGCAAAATACGCCTCCATATATGCCTTGGCCTCCGCCACCGTGGAGCCGATGTCCTGGCTCAGGGAAAAGGCGGAGATGCCGTAGACGATGCCGAAGTTCACCGCCTTGGCCCGGCGGCGCATCTCATGGGTCACGTCCTGGGGCGCCACATGGAACACCTTGGCCGCCGTCTCGGCGTGAAAGTCCCCGCCGGAGAGGAAAGCCTCCCGCATCCCCTCATCGCCGGAGATGTGGGCCAGGAGCCGCAGCTCGATCTGGGAGTAGTCCGCATCCACCAGCACACACCCATCGGCGGGAATGAACATCTTGCGGATCTCACTGCCCAGGTCCGTGCGGGTGGGAATGTTCTGGAGATTGGGCTCCGTGGAGCTCAGGCGGCCGGTGGCGGTCACCGTCATCTGGAAAGAGGTACGCACCCTGCCGTCGCTGTCCATGGCCTTGAGCAAACCGTCGGCATAGGTGGACTTGAGCTTGGTAAGCTGGCGGTACTCCAGCACCGCCCCCACGATAGGGGCCTCATAACGGAGCTTTTCCAGCGCGTCGGCATTGGTGGACCAGCCGGTCTTCGTCTTCTTGCCGTGGGGCAGGCCCAGCTTGTCAAAGAGGATTCCCCCCAGCTGCTTGGGGGAGTTGATGTTGAACTCCTCCCCCGCCATATCATAGATCCGCTGCTGAATCTCCCCGGCCCGGGCGGAGAGCAGCTCTCCAAAGGTGGCCAGAGCCCGGGCATCCACCCGGCAGCCGGCCAGCTCCATCTCCGCCAGTACCCGGCAAAGAGGCATCTCCACCGTTTGGAGCAGATCCCACAGATCCTTCTCCCGGAGCTTGGGGACCAGTGTTTCGTACAGGGCGTCCACCGCCGCGGCGTATCGATCGAAGCTGGCCTGGGCCGCCGCCGGGTCTCCCAGCAGGGAGAAGGCGTCCTTTTCCAGATGGAGAGGCTTGGGCAGCTCCTCATTGTAATAAGTCACAAAGAGGCGCGCCAAGTCGTAGCTTCCCGCCGTTGCGTCCAGCAGGTAGGCCGCCAGGGCTGTGTCAAAGATGAAGCCCTCAGCAGGGAGTCCATTTTCCAGCAACGTGCGCATGAGGTCTTTGACGTTGTGGGAGACCTTTTTGATATCGGCGGAGAACAACGCCCGCAAAAGGCCATTCCAATCCCCCTGATACTGGTCGAAGAACAGCTCCGCCGTCAGGGCAGTCGTCTCCCCGGTCCCGCACACCACCGACACGCCGGTGAGGTCCGGCAGGGCCAGCAGGGCCACGTGATCCGCTTTCCGCCACAGGGAGAGCAGTTGCTCCGCCTGCTGCGGCTCCGTCACCTGCTCTACTGTCACGGTAAAGTCCGCGGCTTTTTTCTCCGCCGCCTGGGCAGCCGGTTCCGCTGTAAGGCCGAAGCGCTCGATGAGCTTGGTGAACTCCAGGCGCAAAAAGAGGGGGTACGCCGCCGGGCCGGGGTCACGCACCAGATTGTCCTCCGGGCGGAACTCCAGCGGCGCGTCGGTGGCAATGGTGGCCAGCCAATAGGAATGGCGGGCGCTCTCCTCCCCAGCGGCCAGTTTTCGGATGGCGGCGGGCTTTGCCTCGATGTCCGGCATCTTCTCGTAGAGGGTCTCGATGCTGCCATACTTCTGGATGAGATCCATGGCGGTCTTCTCTCCCACACCGGGGACGCCGGGGATGTTGTCGGAGGCGTCCCCCATGAGGGCCTTGAGGTCGATCATGTGGATGGGATCGAAGCCGTATTGTTCCCGGAAGGCCGCCGGAGTCATGTCCTTGGTAGTGGTCTGGCCCATGCGGGTTGACACCAGCTTCACCTTGGTCTTGTCGGTGATGAGCTGCAGGGAGTCCTTGTCCCCCGTCACCACCACGCACTCCCAGTCCGATGCCTCACACTTGCGGGAAATGGTGCCAAGCAAATCGTCCGCCTCCCATCCCTCCAGCTCATAGCGGGGGATGTTCAGGGCGTCCAGGACTTCCTTGAGCACCGGCATCTGCATGCGCAGCTCCTCCGGCATGGGCTTGCGGGTGGCCTTGTACGCCTCGTCCGCCGTGTGGCGGAAGGTGGGGGCGTGGACATCGAAGGTGACGCACACCGCGTCGGGCTTCTCCTCCTCCCGCAGCCGCAGCAGCGTGGTGAGAAAGCCGAACACGGCGTGGGTATAGAGCCCGTCCCGGGTGGTAAGGGGGCGGATGCCGTAATAGGCCCGGTTGATGATGCTGTTGCCGTCAATGGCCATGAGCTTCATGGGATTGCCTCCTGGAATGAATTCACAGATTAAAATAGTATACCCCAAGTTTTGCCTTTGCGCAAGGCGGGCCTTGACGGCGGCGGGATTTCTGATAAACTGAATCCATACATTTTCCCACAAAAGGAGACTCCCATGAAAGATCCCCACACCCTGCTTTTGAAAATCACCCGGATTTTGGAACTGGTGCTGGCCGCCGCCATTCTGGTGGTCATCGTGGCCGGCGCCGTCATGCTGTTCTATCAGACTGCCGCGGACCTCACCGCCGTGCCGGAGAGTTTCTCCGTGGGAGATTTCCTCTCGGGAGCGCTGCTGCTGGTGATGGGACTGGAGTTTGTGAAGATGCTGGCTCTCCACACCGCCGCCTCTGTCATCGACGTGCTGCTCTTCACCATCGCCCGGCAGATGATCGTCACCCACGGCAGCTCCCTGGATACCCTCCTGGGGGTAGGCGCCGTGGCGGGGATCTTCGCCATCCGCAAGTTCCTCCACCCCGGCGAGGAGGACGGCACCCAGCACTGATTTTTCCCAAAAACAGCGCACCAGCCGCGGACGGCATTGCGTCCGCGGCTGGTGTTTTTTAGGGAAGGCGTCCCGTCCGGTGGTAAAGGACTTTCACCAGATACGCGCCGGCATACCCCAGAGCTGCGCCCAGCAGCGCTCCGCAGAGCACGTCGCTGGGCCAGTGGACATACAGGTACAGCCGGGAAAAGGCGATGACCACCGCAACTGCCAGGGCGGGCTTCCACAGCCGGGAGCCGCTGGCCTTGAGAGCGAATACCGCCGCAAAAGAGGCCGCCGTGTGTCCTGAGGGGAAAGAGGCATCCAGAGGAGGGGCCGTCAACAGTTCCACGGCGGTATTCACCGCAAAGGGCCGGATGCGGCCCACCAGGGGCTTGAGGATCAGATTGCAGCAGATGAGGTCCAACACCAGGGCGCATCCCACGCTCCAGCCCTGGCGGCGGGTCTTGCGGAAGAGCACCAGCACCACCGCCAGCAAAATCCATAGCTCTCCGTGGTTGCAGGTCCAGCTGACGGCAGGCAGCACCGCATCCAGAAAGCCGCAGCGAAGATGGGCCTGGATAGCGTCCAGAATGGCCAGTTCAAAATTCTGCACGAAAAACTTCCTTTCTTTCAGCGTCTGGCTCTACACTACCATGCCCTTCCCACAGACGCAACGTCTTTTTTTCCGGTTTTTCCCGACAGGATGCACAAAATTTCCAATATTTCCAATTCTGCCCGTTGACAGCGCTCCTTCCTGGTGGTATGATGCCCTCAAAATTGAATCGCTTAGATAGAGGCGCGAGGTTCATCAGTACCCTCCGGCAAGGCCAGGCAGCCGCCGGGCGGGAAAGGGGACATCGCCGAAGTGTTTTGGAGCTGCCTGGCTCCGGGGCGCTGGGCCGTCGGGAAATACCCGCCGGACTGTCACAAGACTTTGTGAAGCGCTATCAATGGCTGTCGGAATCCTTGCGTCATTCCGCCTTTTCCATGGACCGCTTGACAAAGCGGTTCATTTTTTGTTCTCCGGCCCCAGCGGCGGACGGCGGGAGAACCGGTTTTTTCACGCCGCAACAATCAATTTTTTGGAAAGGTGACGAAGATGAGAAGATTTGTAACTTTGCTGCTGGCCCTGTGCATGGCCCTGTCCCTGACCGCCTGCGGCGGCAGCGACACCACCGAGACCACCACCGACGAGGAGACCACCCAGACTGAGGGTACCGAGGCGCAGACCGATACCAGCGACATCCCCGGCCTGGAGGACGGCGTATTCACCGTGGGTATGGAGTGTGCCTATGCTCCCTACAACTGGACCCAGATGGATGATTCCAACGGCGCTGTGCCCATCTCCAACGTGCCCGGCGCCTATGCCAACGGCTATGACGTCATGATCGCTCAGAAGATCTGCGACGCCTACGGCTGGGAGCTGGAGGTCGTCTCCAGTGCATGGGATTCCCTGACTCCCGCTGTCCAGGCCGGCACCATGGACGCCAACATCGCCGGCCAGTCCATGACTGCTGACCGTATGGCCGAGGTGGACATGGCAGGCCCCTACTACTACGCCACCATCGTGTGCGTGACCACCAAGGACAGCCCCTATGCCTCCGCTACCTCCATTGCAGATCTGGCCGGCGGTACCTGCACCGCCCAGTCCGGCACCATCTGGTATGACTCCTGCCTGCCCCAGATTGAAAACGCCAACCTGCTGGCTCCCGCCGAGACTGCTCCTGCCATGATCATGCAGCTGCAGACCGGCACCGTAGACTTCATCTGCACCGACATGCCCACCGCCATGGGCGCTGTGGCCAAGGACGACAGCCTGGTGATCCTGAACTTCTCCGGCACTGACGGCGACTTCCAGTTTGCCACCGAGGAGGAGCGGGCCGAGAACGTGAACATCGGCATCTCCGTCCAGAAGGGCAACACCGCCCTCAAGGACGCCATCGACGCCGTCCTCTCCACCATGACCGAGGATGACTTCAACACCCTGATGGACGAGGCCATCGCCGTCCAGCCTGAGGTCTAAGTTCCCGGCAGACCTGTAATTTTACACACGTGCCTCCAGCCCTGAACGGGGCTGGAGGCTGCCGTGTCTTTAACGAAAGGAGCGAATCCCCTCCATGGAAAAGCTGTTGGAGCTGGGTCAGGACATCGTCGTACTCTGGACCAAGTACTCTCCCATGTACTGGAACGGCATCAAAAACACCATCATCCTGGCCGTTGTCGCCACGGTGATCGGCTGCATCATCGGCCTGGTGTGCGGCATCCTCAACACAATCCCCTACGCCAAGAATGATCCTCCCGTCAAGCGCTTCTTTTTGAAGCTGGTGCGGGTGATCGTACGGATCTATGTGGAGGTCTTCCGGGGCACCCCCATGGTGCTCCAGGCCGTGTTCATTTACTACGGCCTGCCCTATTTCACCGACGGACAGGTGGCCTTCTCCGGCAACAGCGGCATCTGGCTGGCCTCCATCATCGTGGTGTCCATCAACACCGGCGCCTACATGGCCGAATCCGTCCGGGGCGGCATCATCTCCATTGACCCGGGCCAGACGGAGGGCGCCAAGGCCATCGGCATGACACACGTGCAGACCATGACCTCCGTTATTCTGCCCCAGGCCATCCGCAATATCATTCCCCAGATCGGCAACAACTTCATTATCAACATCAAGGACTCCTCCGTCATGTTCATCATCTCCTTTACGGAGTTCTTCGCCGCCCACCGCTATATCGTGGGTGTCAACAACATGTACTTTCCCTCCGCGGCCATCGAAATGGTGGGCTATCTCACCATGACCCTCATCGCCTCCTTCGCCCTGCGGTGGATCGAAAAGCTGCTGGATGGCTCCGACAGCTACGAACTGGTGCAGACGGATTCCCTGACCATGACCGCCGGGACTTACAGCCATCCGGACCGGGGCACCCCCTTCGACGAGCACAGCAAGGAGTACCGGGAGCGCACCAAGCAGGCCCTGAAAAACCGCAACGGCAGCACGAGAGGAGATCGCTGATATGGGTGAACTGATTTTAGAGGTCCGGCACCTCTCCAAGGCGTTCGGCACCAACCAGGTACTACGGGATATCGACTTCACTGTGGACAAGGGAGATGTCATCTCCATCATCGGAGCCTCCGGCTCCGGCAAATCCACCCTGCTGCGGTGCATCAACCTGCTGGAAACCCCCACCTCCGGGGAGATCCTCTACCACGGCCAGGACGTGGCCGGCCGGGGCGTCAATGCCGCCAACTACCGCTCCCATGTGGGCATGGTGTTCCAGTCCTTTAACCTCTTCAACAACATGACCGTGCTGGAAAACTGCATGGTGGGCCAGGTGAAGGTTCTCAAAAAGAACCGGGAGGACGCCCGCAAGAGTGCCATGAACTATCTGGAAAAGGTGGGCATGGCTCCCTATATCAACGCCAAGCCCCGGCAGATCTCCGGCGGCCAGAAGCAGCGGGTGGCCATCGCCCGGGCCCTGGCCATGGATCCGGAAGTGCTGCTCTTTGACGAGCCCACCTCCGCTCTGGATCCGGAGATGGTGGGTGAAGTCCTCACCGTCATGCAGGCCCTGGCCAATGAGGGCATGACCATGCTGGTGGTGACCCACGAGATGGCCTTCGCCCGGGACGTCTCCACCCATGTGGTGTACATGAACCAGGGCGTCATCTGCGAGGAAGGCGCTCCCGCCGAGGTCTTCGGCAACCCCCAGCGCCAAGAGACGAAAGACTTCCTCTCCCGGTTCCGCCAGAGCTGAGCCACGAATCTTCATGCAAAGTCCCCCGGCA
>NZ_DAWBAJ010000005.1:80992-86187 GCF_052306735.1 Dysosmobacter sp.
CAGCTGAAGCTGCCGGGGGACTTTTTTCGTCTTGTGCCCGGGGTCATAACGTACCGATTGCTGCCGCTCCGGCGGCCGCCCGCGCACAGCTCGGCTTCACTTTCATCAACCAGACCCCGTGGGATTTTCCACCTGCCTGTTGCACATATCACTTGATATTGTGGTATTTCTGCGATAGAATAACAACATCTGGTGAATTTGGAAGGGGCGGGTACAATGTATCTATGCGGACTGCAAAAACTGGCCATGGTGGACTACCCTGGCAAACTGGCGGCTACCGTGTTCACCGGCGGGTGCAACCTGCGCTGTCCCTTCTGCCACAACGCCCTGCTGGTAACACGGCTGGATGAGACGCCGGAACTAGGCGAGGAGGCGGTCCTCTCCTTTCTCGCCACCCGTACCAAGCTGCTGGACGGCGTGGTTCTCTCCGGCGGCGAACCTCTGCTGCAGCCCGACGCGGCAGACTTCCTGCGGAAGATCCGGCAGATGGGCTTTGCAGTGAAACTGGACACCAACGGCTTCTTTCCCGACCGGCTCTCGGCCATTTTGGAGGAGGGACTGGTGGACTACGTGGCCATGGACATCAAGAACGCGCCGGAAAAGTATCCCATTACCTGCGGCATCCCCGGGCTGGACACCGCCCCGGTGGCCGAGAGCGTGAAGCTGCTGCGGCAAAGCGGCGTGGACTTCGAGTTCCGCACCACCCTGGTTCGGGAGTTCCACACCCCGGAGGATCTCCTGGCCATCGGACGGTGGCTGGAGAGCTCTCCCCGGTACTTTCTGCAGGCCTTTGTGGACTCCGGAAACCTGGTGGGCAGCGGATGCAGCCCCTTTACCCCCCAGGAAATGCGCGATTTCTCCCTGTTGCTCCGCCCCTTCTTCGGGGAAGTCAACCTTCGGGGTATAGACTAAATCTAGTGAGCATTCAGCATTTTTTACGAAAAGAAACCCAATATCTTGTGTCCCAACCGCATTGACTTCCCCGCAGGATATGATAGAATGTTATCTACAGGCGCTTGCCGGAAACGCAGCGCACCGGAAAATACGAGAGAAAGCAGGGGTCTTCATGTATCAGGTAGTGAAGCGTGACGGCAAAATCGCCGAGTTCAATCTTTCCAAGATCAGCATGGCCATTACCAAGGCCTTTGAAGCCACCAACAAGGAGTACAATCCCGATATCATCGATCTGCTGGCCCTGAAAGTAACGGCGGATTATCAGGAGAAGATCTCCGACGGCAAGATCACCGTGGAGGACATCCAGGACAGCGTGGAGAAGGTCCTCTCCGAGGCCGGCTACGCCGATGTGGCCAAAGCCTATATCCTCTACCGCAAGCAGCGGGAGAAGATCCGCAACCTGAACTCCACCGTGCTGGACTACAAGGAGCTGGTGAACAACTACCTGCACATCAACGACTGGCGGGTGAAGGAGAACTCCACGGTCACCTATTCCGTGGGCGGATTGATCCTCTCCAACTCCGGTGCCATCACCGCCAACTACTGGCTCAGCGAGATCTATGATCCTGAGATTGCCAATGCCCACAAGAGCGGCGACATCCATCTCCATGACCTCTCCATGCTCACCGGCTACTGCGCCGGCTGGAGCCTCAAGCAGCTGATCCAGCAGGGCCTTGGGATCCCCGGCAAGATCAACTCCACCCCGGCAAGCCACCTTTCCACTCTGTGCAACCAGATGGTGAACTTCCTGGGCATCATGCAGAACGAGTGGGCCGGCGCCCAGGCGTTCAGCTCCTTCGATACCTATCTTGCCCCCTTTGTCAAGGTGGACAAGCTCACCCAGAAGGAAGTCAAGCAGTGCATCCAGTCCTTCGTCTTCGGCGTCAACACGCCTTCCCGCTGGGGCACTCAGGCCCCCTTCTCCAACATCACCCTGGACTGGACCGTGCCCAAGGATCTGGAGAACCTCCCCGCCATCGTGGGCGGCAAGGAGCAGGACTTCACCTACGGCGACTGCAAGAAGGAAATGGACATGGTGAACAAGGCGTTCATCGAGATCATGACCGAGGGCGACGCCGACGGCCGGGGCTTCCAGTACCCCATCCCCACCTACTCCATCACCAAGGACTTCGACTGGTCCGACACGGAGAACAACCGTCTCCTCTTTGAGATGACCGCCAAATACGGCACTCCCTACTTCTCCAACTACATCAACTCCGACATGGAGCCCAGCGACGTGCGCAGCATGTGCTGCCGCCTGCGTCTGGACCTGCGGGAGCTGCGCAAGAAGTCCGGCGGCTACTTCGGCTCCGGTGAGTCCACCGGCTCCGTGGGCGTGGTCACCATCAACCTGCCCCGGATCGCCTACCTCTCCAAGACCCCCGAAGAGTTCTACCAGCGTCTGGATCACGTCATGGACATTGCCGCCCGGAGCCTCAAGACCAAGCGCACCGTCATCACCAAGCTGATGGACGCCGGCCTCTATCCCTACACCAAGCACTATCTGGGCACCTTTGACAACCACTTCTCCACCATCGGCCTCATCGGCATGAACGAGGTGGGCCTCAACGCCAAGTGGCTGCGCAAGGATCTGACTCATCCCGAGACCCAGGCCTTCGCCAAGGACGTCCTCAACCATATGCGGGAGCGCCTGTCTGACTATCAGGAGCAGTACGGCGACCTCTACAACCTGGAGGCCACCCCCGCCGAGTCCACCACCTACCGGCTGGCCAAGCACGATGTGGAGAAGTACCCCGACATCATCACCGCCGCCAAGAATCCCGGCGACACCCCCTACTACACCAACTCCTCTCATCTGCCTGTGGGCTGCACGGATGATATCTTTGAGGCTCTGGCGGTGCAGGATGATCTCCAGACCCTCTACACCTCCGGCACCGTGTTCCACGCCTTCCTGGGCGAGAAGCTGCCGGACTGGAAGGCGGCCGCCGACCTGGTGCGCAAAATCGCGGAGAACTTCAAGCTCCCCTACTACACCATGTCCCCCACCTACTCCATCTGCCCCGAGCACGGCTACATCTCCGGCGAACATTTCACCTGCCCCACCTGCGGCAAGACCACCGAGGTCTGGAGCCGCATCACCGGCTACTATCGTCCCATCCAGAACTGGAACGACGGCAAGGTGCAGGAGTTCAAGGACCGCAAGGAGTACGACGTGGGTGCCTCCCATCTGGAGGGCCGCCGCCTGTGCGACCGGGAAAACACCGGTACCTGCGCCAACGCCCCCACAGAGCCCGCTTCCGCCTCTGGTGCCGAGGAGCTCTACCTCTTCACCACCAAGACCTGCCCCAACTGCAAGATCGCCAAGAACGAGCTGGAGAAGGCCGGCCTTGCCTATCAGGTGATGGACGTGGCCGAGCATATGGATCTGGTGAACGAGTACGGCATCCAGCAGGCTCCCACGCTGATCGTCCGTCACGGCGACCAGGTGGAAAAGCTGGTGAATGCCTCCGTCATCAAGAAGTACGCCGCCACCCACGAATAAACAGCTACCAACGAATCAACAGGAGGGATCCCGGATCCCTCCTGTTTGACGCTATCCCATCTTGAGGAGAATTGCTATGGCTGAACATTTTGACATTCTCATTATCGGCGGAGGTCCGGCGGGCCTTACCGCCGCCCTGTACGCCCGCCGGGCAGGCAAATCCGTGCTGGTGCTGGAAAAGGCCGCCGTAGGGGGCCAGATTGCCTCTTCTCCCCGGGTGGAAAACTTCCCGGGCATCCTCTCCGTCTCCGGAGCGGAGCTGGCGGACCGCCTCTATGAGCAGGCAGACCGGGTCGGCGCCCGCATCGAGCTGGAGGAGGTGCTGGAGGTCCGGGACGGTTCTCCTAAGACCGTTGTGACGGACTACGGCACCTATACCTGCGACGCACTGATCCTGGCTACCGGCATGAAGCATCGGTCTCTGGGCCTTCCCGGAGAGGACACCCTCTCCGGCATCTCCTACTGTGCCGTGTGCGACGGGGCCTTCTACGCCGGGAAAGATGTAGCTGTGGCAGGGGGCGGCAACACCGCCGTCCAGGACGCCCTGTTTCTCTCGGAACTGTGCCGCCATGTGACGGTGATCCACCGGCGGGACACCTTCCGGGCGGACCCCGTGCTGGTAGACGCCCTGAAGCGGCGGGAAAACGTCACCCTGGCGCTGTCCGCCACGGTGGAGGCCCTGCTGGGCCAGGAATCCCTCACAGGACTCCGCCTGCGGGACACCGCCACCGGTGAGACCCGGGATCTGGCAGTTTCCGGCCTCTTTGAGGCGGTGGGGCAGCAGCCGGAAGGGGCCTTGGCACAGGCCCTGGTGCCGGTGGATGGAACGGGCTTCATTGTGGCCGGAGAGGACTGTACCACCTCTGCGGCGGGGATCTTCGCCGCTGGAGACTGCCGGGTGAAATCCGTCCGGCAGCTGACCACCGCCTGCGCCGACGGCGCATGCGCCGCTCTGGCCGCCTGCCGCTGGTGCGAAGCCCTGGCCGCCAAAACCTGATTTTTCTTTCTCTGATCCACAGCAGCGCCGTCCGGAGGCTTCTCCGGACGGCGCTTTTTTCCTTCTGCCTGCCCCTCTCCGGACAGCAGGGCATTTCTTTAGAAAGTCGCATATTTCTTTACTAAACCACCTTTTTCTTGGAATATTCTCAGGAAATAAATTGCCGTTAACAAAATTTTAACTGACACACCTATTTACTTTTTAAAGTTGGCAGTATATAATGGCAACATTGATACATAGCTTGAGAAGGTGAAATCGTCCCATGAAGCAAACGGTGGTTTCCTCGCAATATCTGGTCATCGCCCTGGATCTGGCCACCCGCATCGCCAAGGGCGAACTGGCAGAGGGCGCCCGGATCTATGGCCGCTCCGTGATGGCGTCGGAGTACAACGTCTCGCCGGAGACCATCCGCCGGGCCCTGCGGCTGCTGGCGGATATGAAGGTGGTGGAGGTGAAGCCTCAGAGCGGGGCCGTAGTCCTCTCCGCCGACAACGCCCGGCGGTACATAGAAAACTTCGCCCAGGACAGCGACGCCAGATCTCTGTACAAGCATATCCGGTCTCTGCTGCATCAGAGCGGGGAGCTGAACCGCCAGCTGGAGGAGGCTGTCACCGCCCTGGTAAAGGGCCGGGATACCTTTTCCGCCGCCGCCGAACCCTTTCCCAACTACGAGGTGCGGGTTCCGGAGGACTCTCCTCTCATCGGCAAGAACATCGGGGAGCTGAAATTCTGGCAGTCCAC
>NZ_DAWBAJ010000006.1:0-86119 GCF_052306735.1 Dysosmobacter sp.
GTCCCTCCCGCAGGAGGTTGATGCCCACCAGCACGTCGAACTCTCCCAGCCGCAGATCCCGGATGATCTCCATCCGCTCGATGGTCTCCACATCGGAGTGCATGTACCGCACCCGGATCCCGGCGTTTTTGAAATACTCGGTAAGATCCTCCGCCATCTTCTTGGTGAGGGTAGTCACCAGAACCCGCTCGTTTTTGGCGGAGCGGGTGCGGATCTCCTCCATCAGATCGTCAATCTGGCCGGTGACGGGCCGGACCTCCACCTTTGGGTCCAGCAGTCCCGTAGGCCGGATCACCTGCTCCACCACCTGGTCCGCCCGCTCCCGTTCATAGGGGCCGGGGGTGGCGGAGACGAACACCGCCTGGCCGATGCGCTCCTCAAACTCCTCGAATTTCAACGGGCGGTTATCGTAGGCGCAGGGCAGCCGGAAGCCGTACTTCACCAGGGAGTCCTTCCGGGCGTGGTCGCCGTTGTACATGGCCCGCACCTGGGGCAGCGTCACATGGGACTCGTCCACAAAGAGCAAAAAGTCATCCGGGAAGAAGTCCAGCAGCGTCATGGGGGCGGATCCGGCAGGCCGGTCGGAGATGATGCGGGAGTAGTTCTCGATGCCGGAGCAGTAGCCCAGCTCCGCCATCATCTCCATGTCGTACTCCGTCCGCTGGCGGATGCGCTGAGCCTCCACCAGCTGGTTGTTGTCGGTGAAGACCTTCACCTGCTCCTCCAGCTCCCGGCGGATCTCCCCGATGGCCTTATCCATCTTGTCCTTGGTGGTGACATAGTGGCTGGCGGGGTAGATGGCGATGTGGTTCATCACCCGGTTGACGCTGCCGGTGAGGGGGTTGAACTCGCTGATGCGGTCGATCTCGTCGCCGAAGAACTCCACCCGGATGGCCTTGTCCTTGTAGTAGGCGGGGTAGATCTCCACCGTGTCTCCCCGCACCCGGAACATGTTGCGCTCAAAGGCGATGTCGTTGCGCTGGTAGCGGATCTCCACCAGGCGGCGCAGCAACTCGTCCCGGTCCCACTGCGCTCCCACCCGCAGCGATACCACCAGCTTGGCAAAGTCGTCGGGCTCGCCCAAGCCGTAGATACAGGAGACGGAGGAAACCACGATGACGTCCCGCCGCTCCAGCAGGGCACAGGTGGCGGAGAGGCGCAGCCGGTCGATCTCCTCGTTGGTGGCGGCGTCCTTGGCAATATAGGTGTCCGTATGAGGGATATAGGCCTCCGGCTGGTAGTAGTCGTAGTAGGAGACGAAATACTCCACGGCGTTGTTGGGGAAAAACTCCTTAAACTCCGCGCACAGCTGGGCCGCCAGGGTCTTGTTGTGGGCCAGCACCAGCGTAGGCCGCTGCACCGCCTCGATAACCTTGGCCATGGTAAAGGTCTTGCCGGAGCCGGTGACCCCCAGCAAAACCTGCTCTTTCAATCCGTTTTCAATGCCCTCCGCCAGCTTGGCGATGGCCTGGGGCTGGTCGCCGGAGGGCTGATACTCCGAAACCACCTGAAAATCCGGCATAGTGCTCCTCTCCGCGGCGGGCTCCGCCGCAAACGGGAAATGTTGTGTGATCACAACCAGTAGACAGTATATTATACCAGATATCCCGTTAAATGTATAGCTGGAATCAGGAAAACTTGTCCCCTCTTCCCCCCCCCCGGCAAGCACAAAGGAAGCGGCGCCTTGCGGCGCCGCTTCCGGTCAGTCTGGTATGGTGGATCAGGCGGTGCGTACCATCACCGCGGAGAAGAGGAAGAATCCACGGGCGTCCCGGCAGGCACCGGTGTAGTCCTCCCGCAGCTTCCAGGCAGTGACGTTGGTATAGAGGGGCGCCAGGGGGCTGTCCTCCAGCAGGAGGGCCTCCGCGTCATGGAGGCAGCCCAGCCGGGCCTCTCCGTCCGCCGCGCCGGCGATGATGGTCATGAGGGTATCATAGGCGCTGTTGGCATATCCCGTGACGTTGTCCGGACTGTCCGACGTCCAGGTCATCAGGAAGCACTCCGCGTCGTTGCCCACAGCCTTGAGATCCGTGGCAGCCAGGGTGTAGGTCCCCTGATCCAGGGCGGCCTCCAGCTCCTCCTGGGTAACAGCACGGGAGCTCAGCTGAACCCCCAGGGCATCCTGCCACATCCCGGTCAGGGCCTGGGCCACCGCCCCGGCGTTCCCCTCATCCACATAGAGGTACTCCAGCTCTCCCAGGTCCGCGCCGCTGTTGTAGCCCGCCTGCTGCAAAAGCTCCTGGGCCTCGCTGCACCGCTGGTCATAGTACCCGGGATCATTGTCCAGCTGGGAGCCCGCCACCGTGCGGAAGTCCTCCGTCCCGTCCCCCGGGACGCCTGCAGGCACCAGTCCCTCCGCCGCCTGGGCGGTGGGGCCCGCGGCCTCCGCCAGGGCAGAGCGGTCAATGGACAGTGTCAGCGCCTGGCGTACCAGGATATCCGCAAACACCTGCTGGTCGCAGTTGAGCAGCAGCGTGTAGGTCTCCAGCTCATGGGCCAGATCATGCGTCACCGTCTCCGACTGGGCCAGCTCCACGATCTGCTCCTGGGGAAGCTCCCAGACGAAATCCACAGTGTCCTCTTCATAGAGCTGCCAGGCCTCCTCCGCCGTCCCGGCGAAGTGGAAGGTCAGCTCTCCCACACCGGAACCGGAGCCGTAGTAATCGTCAAAGGCCACCACTGTCAGGGCGCCGTCTGCCGCCGGAGCATCCGTACGGAAGGGGCCGTTGGTCACCAGGGCCGTCACATCCGACCACCAGTACTCCGGCTGAGTGTCTGTCTCCTCAGCCCCGGCCTCTGCGGCTCCCGCGGCCTTGGCCGCCTGGCCCTCCTTCCAGGTCTGGATCACATCCTGACGCAGTGGCAGCGTGGCGGGAGATGTACACACCTGAGTCAAAAACCAGTCGCACTGGCCGTCCACCACCACTTCCAGAGTGGAGTCGTTCTTGGCCGTCACCTGCAGCTGCGTGACGTCTCCCGTCTCCCGGACCGTGTCAAATCCGGAGACCATGGACAAAATGGAGGCGTAGGGCGAGGCGCTGGCGGGATCCGCCAGGCGCTGCCAGGCATAGACGAAATCCTCCGCCGTCACATCCCGGCCGTCCGTCCACTGGGCGCTGCGCAGCTTGAAGGTGTAGGTGACGGTGCCGTCCGCATTCTCGTCTTCGTTGACACTCTTGGCCATGCCGTTGGTGACGGTGGTGCCGCCGGAGCCGTCAGGCACCGTCTTCATGAGGTTCTCATAGAGGTTCATCAGCAGGGTCTGATCTGCGCTGGTCTCGGCGTAAATGGGATCCAGGCACACAAACTCGCCTCCGGCGCACACGGACAGGGAAATCAGCTCCCCCTGCTGGCTGCCGCAGCCGCTCAGCAGCGCCAGCATCAGCGCCGCAGCCGTCCACAGCGCGGCCCAGCGTTTTTTCTTCGTCATGGGATCGCTCCTTTTTCAGGTTCTGAAATGAGAAACGGAAACAGCCTCAAAAAGGCAGTCTCCGACAGGTTTGCCCACAGGCGATGTCAATTATAAAGAGTTTTGGGAAGCTTGTAAAGCCGCGGCGGCAAAAAAGTAACAAAAAATTACAAGAATTAAAGATTTGTTCACAAAAGGGCCTCCGGCATGCTATACTCAAGAAAAACACCCGGTAAGGAGATGCAATCCCATGGAATCCAAACAATCCGTCCAGAACCAGGAAACCTCCGGGATCCCGGAGGATCTGCGTGCAGCTATGGAAAGTCCGGAGGTCAAGGCCTTCGACGCCAGGCTGTCCAAAAAGTACCTGAAAAACAACCGCCCCAAGAGTCTGGTGGTGGTCATCCTTCTGGTGGGTGCAGTTCTTTTGCTGCTGGGGCTCTCCAGCCACAAGGCCTCCTCCGTCACGCCCGCCGCTCTGCGCACCGCCCAGAGCGTCACCGCCTGCCTGAACGGCGGTGAGACGTTCACCCTCTCCTCCCAGCAGCGGGAGGATCTGCTGGATCTGCTGGGCCAGGTGAAAGTGGAGCGGGTCACCGGCACCATCGACACCACCCAGCCGGAGGGCAGCTGCCTCTTCACCGCCGGGGAAGACCAGTTCACCATCACCAGTACCGGATACCTGCTGACGGACAGCAATTCCTACCGCTTCCTCTCTCCGGAGGCGGAGGAGGTGTGGCAGCAGCTGACGGCGCTGCTGGCATCGTAAAAAAGCGCGCCTGACCCATGGTCAGGCGCGTGTTTTCTCATTCCACAACCGCCAGCTTGCCGTTTTCGTCGAACTTCACCGGCACAATCTCATTGCGGGTCTTCTGGGCGATGTCGTCGATGCGCATCTTGGCTGGATAATCCGACACCAGCGTCACCGCCACGCCCTGGCGCTTGGCCCGGCCGGTGCGGCCGATGCGGTGGACGTAGTCCTGATTCTCATCGGGGACATCGCAGTTGAAAACGATGTCCACATCGTCCACATCGATGCCCCGGGCCGCCACGTCGGTGGAGACGAACACCCGCAGCTCGCCCCGGCGGAACTTGTCCATCACCTGCTCCCGCTTGCGCTGGGGGATATCACCGTGGATGCACTCAGCATCCACCCCCCGCATCTGCAAAAACTTGGCGATGCGCTCCGTAGAGCCCTTGGTGTTGCAGAAGACCATGCACCGGTCAAAGCCCGTCTCCTCCAGGATCCGGGCAATGGCGTCGGCCTTCTCGTTGTGGGCCACCTCCATGCGGAACTGCTTGATGTCGGGCTTGTTCTGCTCGTCCTCCCGGACGGTGATCTCCGCCGCGTCCCGCTGATAGACCCAGGCGATGTCCATGACCTCCCGGGAGATGGTGGCGGAGAAGAGGCCCAGGTTCTTCCGCTTGTCCATCCGGTCCAGCAGCCGGGTCACGTCGTGGATGAAGCCCATGTCCAGCATCCGGTCCGCCTCGTCCAGCACCACGGTCCTGGCCGTATCCACCCGGACGGTGCGCCGCTTCATGTGGTCGCTGAGCCGGCCGGGGGTCGCCACCACGATCTGGGGCCGCTTTTTCAACGTCTCGATCTGACGGCCGATGGGCTGGCCGCCGTACAGGCACACGGTGCGCACACCGGGCTTGAAGGCCGCCAGGTCCCGGATCTCATCGGTAATCTGGATGGCCAGCTCCCGGGTGGGGGCCAGGATCACCGCCTGGACGGTCTCGTCCTCCGGGTCGATATGCTCCACGATGGGGATGCCGTAGGCAAAGGTCTTGCCGGTTCCGGTGGGGGCCTTGGCAATCACGTCCTGCCAGTCCATCATGGGAGGGATACATCCTGCCTGAACGGGGGTGGATTCCTGAATACCGCGCTTTTCAATGGCCCGCATGATCTCCGGGGACAGCCCCAGGGAATCAAACCGGACGCCCTTCGTAACTTCCATGCTCTGCTCCTTCACTTTCCCAGCGCGGTCTCGTCCCCCGGGGACTTCCGCGCCAACTTGCGTATTTTCCCATATTACTGGTATTATACCCACATTTCGCCCCGTTGTAAAGCGGATCCGGGCCGCTTTTGCCCCTTCTCTCCCACTCCGCCGTTTTTTATGTGTCCCGGCTGATATGTGGTGTATTATCCAGTTTTTCTGTATGTTTCAGTAAATTTGTCGACTATTTATAGTAAAATTGTGTATTCTGTAACTTTCCATTCATAATTTTATGTTAAATTGATACATACAAAAAAAGAATCCGGTTCCCAAAAGGACGATTCATTTGTGCGGGAGGGATCGAAGTGAACGGGATGGATTATGTACGCATCCTGCGAGACTTGCGGGAAGACGCGGACAAAACACAAACCCAGATCGCAGAAATTCTGGGAACTTCCCAAACCATGTACGCGCGGTATGAGCGCGGGGCCAATGAGTTGCCCATTCATCACCTGATTACCTTGAGCAGGTATTACAGGGTCAGCACCGACTACATTCTGGGGCTCAGCAAGGACCGGTAAGGAAAACGAGGGCAGCGAAAGCTGTCCTCGTTTTTTTGCGCTTTGACAGGGCTGGAGCAGAGGCGTATATTTTTCACGCAACTCCACATGGTGTAATCTGTGAGGTGATATCGCATGAAAAAGCACACACGCAAACAGTATGCCCGCTGGATTCTCCTGGCGGAAGCAGTGGGCGGCCTGTCCGGCTGGCTGACGCGCAAGGGGATCCGCACCTATCAGAAGACCATCGTCCAGCCGCCTCTCTCCCCTCCCGGCACGGTGTTCCCCATAGTCTGGGGAGGCCTCTTCGCCCTGATGGGCATCGGCGCCGCCCGCATCTGGGCCAGTCCCCCTTCCGCCGCCCGCTCCCGGAGCCTGCGGCTCTTCGGAATCCAGCTGGCCTTCAATTTCTTCTGGAGCATCCTCTTCTTCAGTTTCCAGGTCTTCGGCCTGGCCTTACTATGGCTATGGGCACTGTGGGGACTGATTCTGCGGATGATCCGCTCCTTCCGCGAGGTGGATTTCCCCGCCGCCCTGCTGCAGATCCCGTATCTTCTGTGGGTCTCCTTTGCCGGGTACCTCAACGCCGGCGTATGGCGCCTCAACAAGCACTGATTCCTTTCCCGGGGAGAACAAAGCGGCCTGCCTCTTAAACGAGGCAGGCCGCTTGCTGTTTCTTGGGATTATGAACCCTTGGGGGGCCTTATTTGTGGGGCACGTGCCAGATGTTGTCCGCATACTCCGCCACAGCCCGGTCCGCCGCGAAAATGCCGCTGCGGGCGATGTTGTGCAGGCTCATGCGGTTCCACACCTCCGGTTTGCCGTAGGTCTCCACCATCCGCTTCTCCGCCTGGCAGTAGGCGTCAAAGTCCGCCAGCAGCATATAGGCATCCGCAGGGCTGCCGTTGCCGCCGAAGAGCAGCTGCTGGTAGAGGTCGTCATAGCGGACGCCGTCCCGGAACCCGGCCCGCATGGCGTCCAGGCAGCGGCGCAGCGTCTCGTTGCGGTTGTAGATCCGCTGGGGCACATAGCCCTCCCGCTTCATGGCCTCCACCTCGTCGGCATGAAGGCCGAAGATGAAGATGTTCTCGTCACCCAGGACGTCCCGCATCTCCACATTGGCACCATCCAGGGTGCCTACGGTGAGGGCGCCGTTCATCATGAACTTCATGTTGCCGGTGCCGCTGGCCTCCTTGCCGGCGGTGGAGATCTGCTGGGAGACCTCGCTGGCAGGCATCAGCTTCTCCGCCAGGGACACCCGGTAATTCTCCAGGAACACCACCTGCAGTTTATCTTTGCAGATGGGATCGTGGTCGATCTGATCCGCCAGGGAGTTGATGAGGCGGATGATCCTCTTGGCGGTGGCATAGCCGGGAGCGGCCTTGGCGCCGAAGAGGAAGGTATGGGGATGGGTGATGGCATTGGGGTCATCCTGGAGCTTCTGATACAGGGCGATGATGTGCAGCACGTTCAGAAGCTGGCGCTTATACTCATGGAGGCGCTTGACCTGTACATCAAAGATGGAGCTCGGATCCAGCACCACGCCCCGGGTCTTTTTGGCGTAGACAGCGAAAGACTCCTTATTGGCCTGCTTGATCTGGGCCAGGCGCTCCAGCACGGACTTGTCGTCGGCGTAATCGTCCAGCTTCTTGAGCTGCATGGCGTCGGTGAGATAGCCGTCGCCGGTGAGCTCCCGGATCAGGCCGTCCAGGCCGGGGTTGATCTCACTGAGCCAGCGGCGGTGGTCAATGCCGTTGGTGACGTTTTTGAATTTCAGCGGCTCCATGCCGTAGGCGTTCTTGAACACATCCTTGCGCAGGATGTCGGAGTGCAGAGCGGAGACGCCGTTGACCGCCATGCCGCCGGCGATGCACAGGTTGGCCATGCGCACCTGGCCGTCCCAGATGATGGCCATATCCTGGGTCTTGGCGGGATCGTGGTAGAACTTCTCCACCTTCTCCTGCCAGCGGCGGGAGATCTCCATGAGGATCTGCCACACACGGGGCAGCAGGTGGGCCACCAGCTCCTGCGGCCAGCGCTCCAGGGCCTCCGCCAGGACGGTGTGGTTGGTATAGGCCACGGAACGGGTGGTGATGAACCAGGCTTCGTCCCAGGAAAGGCCCGCGTCGTCCATGAGGATGCGCATCAGCTCCGGGATCACCAGGGCCGGATGGGTGTCGTTGATCTGGATGACGTTCTTCTCGTGGAAGTTCTTCAGCGTGCCGTAGGTTTCCAGGTGCTTGGCCGCAATGGACTGCACCGTGGCGGAGACGAAGAAATACTGCTGCTTGAGCCGCAGGGACTTGCCCTCCAGGTGGTTGTCCTCGGGGTAGAGGATCTTGGCGATGGTCTCCGCCATGGCCTCCTCCTCCGCCGCTTTCAGGTACTCGCCCCGGGAGAAGAGTGCCATATCCACCGGCTTGGTGGACCGGGCGTCCCACAGCCGCAGGACGTTGACGTGCTCGGTGTCGTAGCCGGCGATCTCCATATCACAGGGAACCGCCATGACCGTGGTGGCGCCCTCGTTGACGATATGCAGGTGGCCGTTGTCCCAGAACTCCCGCAGCGTGCCGCCGAAGTTCACCATCTGAGCCTCCGCCGGCTTGGGCAGCAGCCAGGCAGAGCCCAGGTCCTTCCAGTTGTCCGGCAGCTCCACCTGCTGGCCCTCCACGATCTTCTGCTTGAAGATGCCCAGCTCATAGCAGATGGAGTAGCCGGTGGCGGGAATCTCCAGGGTGGTCATGGAATCCAGGTAGCAGGCGGCCAGGCGGCCCAGGCCGCCGTTGCCCAGCGCCGCGTCGGGCTCCACCTCAAAGATGTCCGCGGCCTTGAAGCCCATGTCCTCCAGGGCCTCCCGCAGCTGCGGGAGGATCCCCAGATTGTAGGCGTTTTTCATGAGGCTGCGGCCCATGAGGAATTCCAGGGACAGGTAGTGGACCTGCTTTCTCTTCTCCCGGCGGGTTTCCTGCCGGGTCTCCACCTCCCGGACGGCCATGGCGTCCCGCAGAACCAGGGCGCAGGCCCGCATCATCTCGCCGTCGGTGGCCTCCTCCGGCGCTTTGCCGAAGTTGGCCATCAGCTTGGCAATCAGTTGTTTTTCCAGTGCTTTCGTCGTGATTGATGTCATGTGCCTTCCTTACTCCGCCGCTTCTTATACGGCGGTCTTTCCTTTCTTGGGGTTGGATTCTTATTTTCCGGACGGGGTCTTCTCCGTCTTTTCCGGTTCCTTGGCAGATTTGGCGGGGGCTTTGGCAGCCGGCTTCACGGGGGCCACCGCCGCCGCGGGGGCGATCTCCTTCTTGATGGTATCCACCTTGGTCAGCGCGGTCTTCCCGGCCACGGTCAGCGCCTTCTTGGGCGCTTCCTTCTCGGGCTCCTCCGCCTTGACAGCAGCGGGCTTCTCCTCCTTGGGGGCTTCCACCTTGACGGTCTCCTTCTTGGCCGGTTCCGCCTTCTTGGCAGCAGGCTTCTTCGCCGTCTTCTTAGCGGCGGGCTTCTTCTCCGCGGCCTTGCGGGCGGTCTTCTTGGCGGCGGGTTTCTTCTCCGCAGCCGGAGCAGCGGGAGCGGGCTCACTTACAGGTGCCGGAGCTTCCTTGGCAGCCGCCGGCTCTGCGGGCGCTTCCTGAACCGCCGGGGGAGCAGGCTGTTCCGCCGGGGCGGGAGGTGCGGTCTCCTGAGGCGCGGGATCGGCCGCACCGGCGCTCTCCTCAAAAGGGGCGCTCTCCTCCTTGGGTGCCGGCCAGGCCTGGCCGGTGACGCCTGCGTAGATGCGCAGATACTCCTTGGCGCTGCGGGCCCAGCTGAAATCGCTGGCCATGGCCCGGCGGCGCAGGCGTCCGAAGGCGTCGGGATAGTCCTTATAGAGGTACACGGCCTCCCGGATCACATGGAGCATGTCGCCACTGGAGTAGTTGGCGAAGGTAAAGCCGTTGCCGGCGTCCCGCCAGGCCTCGTAGGGCTGGACGGTATCCTTCAGTCCTCCGGTCTCCCGGACAATGGGGATGGTGCCGTAACGCATGGCGATCATCTGGGAGAGGCCGCAAGGCTCGCTCTTGGAGGGCATCAGGAACAGGTCGGCACCGGCATAGATGGCCATGGACAGGGCTTCGTTATAGTCCAGACGCACCGCCATGCGGCCGGGATACTGCTGGGAGGCCCAGTGGAAGAACTCCTCGTACTTCTTGTCGCCCTTGCCCAGCACCACCAGCTGAATGGGCATCTCCATCATGTCGTGGAGCACCTCGCAGATGAGATCCAGGCCCTTGTGGGACACCAGGCGGGAGACGATACCGATGATGGGGGTGTGGGGCTCCTGCCGCAGGCCCATGATCTTCTGGAGCTCGGCCTTGTCGGTATCCTTGCCGGACATATCCTCGGCAGTGTACCGGGCGGCCAGCTGGGGATCCGTGGCGGGGTCGTAGCGCTTCATGTCAATGCCGTTGAGGACGCCGGAGAGCTTGTAGCCGCACTGGCGCATGATGCCGTCCAGCCGGTGGGCGAAATAAGCCATCTTCAGCTCGTTGGCGTAAGTGGGAGAGACGGCGTTGACGGCGTCCGCCATCAAAATGGCGCCTTTGAGGAGGTTCACGTCGCCGTCCATCATGATGGTTCCGTCCTTCACCCAGCCCACATCCAGGCCGAAGAGGTCGCCCAGGATGCTGGGATTGAAGCGGCCCTGATACTCGATATTATGGATGGAGAGCACTGTACGGATGGAGCGGAAGCGATCCTCCCGCACGCCGTCATCCTTGAGGTAGATGGGCACCAGCGCCGTCTGCCAGTCATTGCAGTGAATGACCTCCGGCCAGAACTTCAGATGGCCCAGCATCCGCACCACGGCCCGGGAGAAGAAGGCGAACCGCTCGCCGTCATCCAGATAGCCGTAGAGATCCGGGCGGTTGAAGTACTGCTCGTTATCCAGGAAATACCAGGTGACGCCGTCCCGCTCCAGGGAGAACAGTCCGCAGTAGCAGTGGCGCCAAGCCAGATCCACGTAGTCATAGCACAGGAACTGCAAATCCTGTCCGAACGCAGCCTTCACCCGCTGATAAAGGGGGAGGATCACCGCGATCTCCGCGCCCTCCTCCGCCAGAGCCGGGGGCAGAGAGCCTGCCACATCCGCCAGTCCACCGGTTTTGCAGAAGGGGACCGCCTCACTGGTCGCATACAGAATCTTCATAGTTTGTCTCCTTTCGATGCGCCCGCACACACACGGGCCGGGGGGCTTTCTCCACACTTTGTGGAAAAGCCCCAGATCCTTCCCAGCCGAAAATCGGCCGGTTCAACGATACCGGCGCCGCGGCCGCGGTGGGGCCACGGTGCCGGTATTCGTTTTACACAATGCTCACACCTGGGAGTCCTTGGCCAACACGATGGGATACGAGCTGTGACCCATCAGCGTGCGGTCCGGCAGGATCTCCACCCGCTTGTCGGCGATGATATACGCCAGCTGGGCACCGGAGCGCACCGCCGCGTCCTTGAAGAGCACACAGTTGCACACCTTGGCACCGGCCTCCACCGTGACGCCGGGGAAAAGGATGGAGTTTTCCACGCTGCCCTCGATCTTGCAGCCGTCAGCCACCAGGGAGTTGACGCAATGGCCGTTAGGTCCGATGTAGGAGGAGGATTTGTCCGCGCCCTTGGCCAGTACCGGCCGGGTACGGCAGAACAGATCCTCCCGGATGGCGGGATCCAGCAGCTGCATGCTGCGGTCATAGTACTCCTGGACGGAGCGGATCTGGGCGGCAAAGCCGCTCCAGATATAGCTGTGCAGGTTCAGCGTATCCTTGCGGGCCTGGAGCACATCCCGCCGCCAGCTGTACTGGTCATGGCTGGTGCACCCGTCCACCAGCTCCTTGAGGAGGCTGGCGGAGAGGATGTACACCTCCAGGCCCCGGTAGCCCTGGGGACGGTGGAGGTTGAAGAACACTTCGGTAATGCGGCCGTCCTGATTGATGTTGAAATAGGTGCCGTTCTCCGTGGCAAAGCTGTCGTTTCCGCACACCACGGTGATGTCGGCACCGGTGGCGATGTGGTTTTCATAGATCTCCGCCAGGGGAAGGTTTGCCACCAGGTCGCCCTCCATCAGCACCACATAGTCCTGCCGGATGGTGTCCAGATAGGACCGGACCCCCGCCAGAGCCTCCATTTTGCCCCGGAAGGCCTCCTCGCCCCACTCCCGCTTATAGGCGAAGGGGGGCAGGATCTTCAGTCCGCCCCGTTTGCGGGACAGATCCCAGTCCTTGCCGGTACCCAGATGATCCAGCAGGCTCTGATAGTTGCCGTGAAGCACGATGCCCACATCGGTGACACCGGCATTGACCAGGCTGGAAAGGGCGAAGTCCACCGCCCGGTACCGTCCGCCGAAGGGGATGGAGGACGCGCAGCGCACCTCGCTCAGCTCCCGCAGATTGTTTCTCTTCTCATAGGAGAAAATAATTCCGTGCAGACCTTTCATTTGGACACCTCCTCACCGTTGCGGTCCAGCATGATGCCGGGGGCCACCCGCCGGCCCTCTGCCAGGGCACAATTCGGGGCCAGTACCGTCAATCCCCAGGGCGCTGGCGCCGTAGTCTCCGGTGTACCGCCCACATGACAGTCGGCGGCGATGGTGCAGTTCTCGCCCACGATGGCGTACTCCACCACGGCGTCCTTTGCCACTTTTACGCCGGGCAGCAGCACCGAATAGCTGACCCGGGCCCCCTCCTCCACCACCACATTGGGAGAGAGGACGGAGTTTTCCACAACACCGTCGATGATGCTGCCGCGGTTGAAGGCGCTGTGGCAGATCTGGGCGGTGGGGCCCAAATAGGCGGCAGGCACATTGACCGAGCGGGCGTAAATGGGCCAGGACTCATCCAGAAGGTCCAGCCCGGAATCCGGGGAGAGCATATCCATATTGGCATCCCAGAGGGACTCCAGGGTGCCCACGTCCTTCCAGTAACCGGAAAAGCGGTAGGCCGCCATCACCTCGTGGTTCGCCAGCATGGCAGGGATGACGTTCTTGCCGAAGTCGTTTTCAGAGTTGGGATCGGCCTCGTCCTCCGTGAGGTACTTGCGCAGCACCTTCCAGGAGAAGACGTAGATGCCCATGGAGGCCAGGTTGCTCTTGGGCTCCTTGGGTTTTTCCGCAAACTCGGTGATAATGTCGTTTTCATCCACGCTCATAATGCCGAACCGGGATGCCTCGTCCCAGGGCACCTCCATAACGGAGATGGTGCAGGCGGCACCGGCGGCCTTGTGGCGGGCCACCATCTTGGCGTAGTTCATCTTGTAGATGTGGTCACCGGAGAGAACCACCACATAGTCGGGATCATACAGGTCAATGAAGCCCATGTTCTGGTAGATGGCGTTGGCGGTGCCCTTGTACCAGGTGCCGCCCTTGCTGCCCATGTAAGGCGGCAGGATGTGGACGCCGCCGGTGGATCCGTCCAGATCCCAGGGCTGGCCGCTGCCGATGTAGCTGTTGAGCTCCAGGGGGCGGTACTGGGTCAGCACGCCCACGGTGTCGATGCCGGAATTGGTGCAGTTGGACAGGGGGAAGTCGATGATGCGATACTTGCCGCCGAAGGGAACGGCCGGTTTGGCCATCTCTCCGGTCAGGACATACAGCCGGCTGCCCTGGCCGCCCGCCAGCAGCATGGCGATACATTCTTTCTTCATGGATTCTCCAACTCCTTTGCCTTACTTTTCTTTCTGGGCTTGGGGAGCTTCCCCTCGCCCCGCAGGAACACCGCTCCGAACGCGGGAATCCGGATAGCCGCGGACTGCTCCTTCCCATGGGAGGCAATCCGCTCCACCGCCACCGGCTCCTTGTCACCGAATCCGGCGCCGCCGTAGGCAGGGTCATCCGTATTGAACACCGGCACGTACCGTCTGTGGGGCGGCACGCCCATCCGGTAATTCTCGTATGTATTGGGAGAGAAATTCACCGCGCACATGAGATCCCGGCCCTTCTTGTCCTTGCGCAGGAAGACCACCACATTGTTGTGGTTGTCATCCGGCACCAGCCACTCAAAGCCCTCCCAGCCAAAGTCGATCTCCCAGAGGGCCGCCTCCTTCTTGTAGAAGGCGTTGATCTCCTTGAAGAAGCGGTGGATCTTCTGATTGAGGGGCTGCTGGAGCAGATACCAGTCCAGCTGGCCGTTGGAGTCCCACTCGTGCCACTGGCCCAGCTCCGCGCCCATAAAGAGGAGCTTCTTGCCCGGGTGGGCCAGAAGATAGGCGTAAAAGCCCTTGAGGCACCGGAGCTGGTTTTCGTAATCGCCGGGCATCTTACCCACAATGGAGCCCTTCATGTGCACCACCTCATCGTGGGAGATGGGCAGGACGAAATTCTCCGAGAAAGCGTACATCATGGAGAAGGTGATGTCCTTGTGGTGATCCTGGCGGAACCAGGGATCCAGCTTCAGGTAGTGGCACATGTCGTTCATCCAGCCCATGTTCCACTTGAGGTTGAACCCCAGCCCTCCCACATCCGGCGGACGGGTCACCAGGGGCCATGCGGTGGATTCCTCGGCGATCATCATGACGCCGGGATTGACGGAAAAGGCCATGGTATTGAGTTCCCGGAGGAAATCGATGGCCTCCAGATTCTCGTGTCCGCCGTACTTGTTGGGCGTCCAGGGGCCGCCCTGGCGGTCGTAGTCCAGATACAGCATGGACGCCACCGCGTCCACCCGCAGTCCGTCGATATGGTATTCCTCCAGCCAGAAGCGGGCGGAGGAGAACAGGAAGCTCTTGACCTCGGGGCGGCCGTAGTCAAAGACCCGGGTGCCCCAGCTGGCATGCTCCCACTTGTTGTGGTCGCTGTACTCGTAGCAGCACTCTCCGTCGAACTCGTAGAGGCCCTGGGCGTCCTTGCAGAAGTGGGCGGGCACCCAGTCCAGCAGCACGGCAATGCCGTTTTTGTGCATGTGGTTGACGAACCACATGAAATCCTTGGGGGTACCAAACCGGGAGGTGGGGGCGAAATACCCGGTGCACTGATAGCCCCAGGAGTCGTCCAGGGGATGCTCCGTCACCGGCAGCAGTTCGATGGCGGTGTAGCCCATATCCCGGACATAGGCCGCCAGATCCTTTGCCAGATCCTTGTAGTCGATGAAGTCCCCGTTGTCCCGCTTTTTCCAGGAACCCAGATGCACCTCATAAATATTCAGCGGCGCATCGTAGACCTGGTGGCTGCGCATCTTCTCCCGGAACTTCTCGTCCGTCCAGCGAAAGCCCGTGATATCATAGAGCTTGCTGGCCGTGGCGGGCCGGGTCTCCGTATGGAAGCCATAGGGGTCGGCCTTGAGACGGACCTCCCCGTCAGGGCCCGTCACCGCGAATTTGTAAGCCGTGTAGGCCTCCAGACCCGGCACGAAACCCTCCCAGATCTCTCCGCTGCGCCGCAGCTTGTTTGCCTGCTCATCCCACTGGTTGAAGTCTCCCACAACGGAGACCGCCTTGGCATGGGGGGCCCAGACCCGGAATGTCCACCCCTTTTTATCCCGTTTCACCTCCGGATGGGCACCAAACCAGTGCCAGCCGTCGGTCAGCGTCCCCGCATGAAATCTGGACACCAGCTCCTTATTTGCCATAGCTGCAACTCCTCTCCTGCCCGCCTGTCCAACACACGGGCGGCATTGATGGTCCGCTTTTTGATCCTGTATTTCATTTTGAATATGACTGGATTTATTATACTTCCTCTGGAAAATACCGTCAAGAATCGTCCTGTCGAAAAAAAAGCGTGGTTTTTGGCTTTCTTACACAGTTTTTTCTCTTTCAAATAAAGTTTTTTTGTATGTATTTTCAAATATTGACGGAATTTTACAGGATTCAAACATTTTCTTACCCCGTCCTGTTTCCAGATGAATCCAGCTGCGGCGCTGCATAGGCAAACAAATCCTGCGGATACTAGCTTTTGCCAGGCAAGGTACCGTAATTTCAAGGACAAAAGGAGTTTTCGATATGAAGGCAACAGGAATCGTGCGGCGGATCGACGATCTGGGGCGGGTGGTGATCCCCAAGGAGATCCGGCGCACTATGCGCATCCGGGAGGGCGACCCGTCATTGATGACATTGGCACCGTGGCAGACATTCTGCTTTGGCCTGCTGGATCTGTCAAAACGGGTCGGATGGGATCGTACATCTTGCTACGAAAATAGGTGGCGGGGACGTGTACCTTGACAAACAGGTTTTCAACGCCTCATGAAAAACCATCGCAGCACAAAAAGCGGCAGGTCAAAACCTGTCGCTGGTCGAAGTATGGAACCTCGAACCTCAATCTGGTACAACTACAAAGTATCCCAGTTTTTGCAGTTCGTTCACCATGCGGCCGGCCCGTTTTCGTTCGCTTTGTTTCCTTCGGATCTCAAAGCATTCTTCGTTGTAGGGCGTTGACAACAGCGCATCCCTGGGTCCCAGGGATGCGCTGTTGTTTGTGCGGTTATTTCGATCAGGCGCTCGGAATGACAATATCGCCGTCCGTGCAGTGGATGGTTTTTCCTGCCAAGCCTCGATACTCGTCCGAGTAAGTGTCATTGCGTGCGGCAGCATTGAATTGCTCCATGGTACCTGCATAGTGAATCTCGTTTGCAACTTCACGTTTCCAAGAGAAAAATGCCATTCTCCCAATAAAACTTGCGGAACCGTTAATATAAACGCTATTAAGATTGGTATCATAAAACGCCATCTGCCCAACAGATGTCACATTTGCAGGAAGCGTAAGGCTACCCGACAGAAGCTCACAGGAATCGAATGCATGATCGCCAATTGCAATCACCGAGTCTGGTATCTGGATAGTGTTCAGATCTGTAGCATAGAACGCATACTCCCCAATTTGCTGCAAGCCTTCTGGAAGGGATACTGTCCTTAGATCTGTTACGCTGGAGAATGCACTATCCCCAATCTCTGTAACGCCATTTGGCACGACAATATCCTGCACCTTACGGCAGTTTGTAAATGCTCCATCCTCAATCCTTTTTAAGCTGTTGGATAAATGTATTTGCGTCATATCATAGCAACTGTTGAAAGCATCGCTGCCAATTTCGGTGACTGAATCGGGAATGATTGCTGAAGTGAGGCTTTGACAGCCATAGAAAGCTCTGGAACCAATGCTCTGGAGACCATTTTGGAATGAGACATCTTCCATTCGCCAGCAGTTTTCAAACGCGCTGTTACCTATGGAGTCAACCGAAGCCGGAATGTCGACACTGAGTAAATTCGTGCAATCGGCAAACGCGCCATTTCCGATAGTCGTCACAGTACCCGGAATTTCAAATGTCTTCAAAGCCTCGCATCCATTGAAGGCGTTGTCGGAAATAGATGTTATCACATCCGGCCAATCAAATGTTTCCAAGTCACTGCAATCCTTGAACGCACTGACGCCAATAGATGTTACAGAAGCGGGTATGCCAATCCCAGTCAGATGAGAGCAACCTTCAAAGGCATAGTTTCCAATCCGCGTTAACGTAGATGGCAAAGAAACGGATGTCGCCCTAGCATATCGGAAAGCATAATTGCCCAGTGAGGTAGTACCTTCTTCAACAATAATTTGATTTAGCTGCCCGTTACCATAAAGAGAATCCCAGGGTGCAAAACCATTATAGTCGTACATTTCCCCGTCCCCGTAAATTGTAAGGACTTTATTTGACAGCTTCCAGTACAGGGTAGGTCCGCAAGTACCACCCTTCTGCATGGTGACGCTTCGATTCAGCTGGCTGCTGCCCGGAATGGAAAGTTCTTCCAGATACGGAGCATAGTCCTCTGCGGTTACCCGCAGCGTATAGTCTCCGGCCGGCAGGGAGGCGAAGCTGTACACACCATCAGCACCTGTGGAGCCGGAGAATGTATTCTGCCCATTCTTCTGCTCCATTTCAACGGAGGCTCCCTCCATGGGGCTTCCTGTGTCTCCGGCGGTCACAGTGACTTTCAAGCTGCCAAAGATTGGCTCCAGCACCATGTTTTTCTCTACTGCAGCATCCTCTTCGACCGTCACTGTAATCTGCTGGGGCGCATACCCCTCCCTCCGGAAGGACACGTCATAACTTCCCGCAACCAGCACCATGGTGTAAGATCCGTCCCCCCCAGTCGTAACAGAGGGGGCCATTTCTTCGTTCCCGCTCGCCTCGATCACAACGCCGGAGATGGGTTCCCCGGTCTTGGCATCTGTGACAACGCCGAATAGCGTGCCGGTACCTTCCTGTTCCGGTTCCAGAGAAAAATCAACCGTTTCCTGTTTCTGATCTCCGTCAATGGTAATCGACCGGTTTACCGCCTTGTAGCCGGTGGCAGACGCCCGTATCGTATAGCTTCCCGCAGGAATGGAGGCAAGATAGGAACCATCCGCCTTAGAGGACGAAGATGTGATCACCTGATCGTCTTCCAGGATGGCAATCACCGCGCCGGAGATGGGGCTTCCGGTACGGCTGTCCGTAACAGCGCCTGTGACAGTACCGTTTTTCCCCTGCAGCGTAACGGTGCAAGGGGCGTCGTTAACCGTAAATTCCGCTTTTGCCGGATTCTTTTCGATGGTGGCGCTGGCGGTGTACTTTCCCGGGTAGCAGTAGATGCCGCCGGGACTAGTGACTGTGGAAGTATGGGTGCCGCCATTCCTGCTGACCGTCACCTCAACGCCGTCTACCACATCTCCATCATGGTTTTTCGTCTCAAAGGTTGTCCAATACATATAGTTGGGACACTTCCCTGTGCCGCTGCTTACTTGTCCATGGAAGATGCTGTCCGGGTCGTTTGCCAGGGAACAGTAGAGGTCATCCAAGGGGTAGTTGAGCAGTGGCAGTTTGACCTTCGCCAGGTCTCCCTTGACGTTATCCGTGATCTTATAGCTAAGGCCCATGCTCGCATCCGCAAACAATTTGGCCTTCGCCTCCAGACAGAGGAGACAGGCGTGGCGGGAAGGTGCATTCGTCACAATATCCCCTGGCTTTACCTCACCCGTCACCTCAACGCCAACCTGCGCCCCGGCCTCCGCCTTCAGGGTCTCATCCAGGAATTTTACATTTGCGCCCAGTGAGAAAGCGAAAGAAATACTTCCGCTTCCCTTGATATCCAGGTCAGTGTCGCTCTTACGGGTGCGGATGGGCTGATAGCCGTCGGTAGTCGTAAAGAGGAAGCCGTTGGTGCTCTCAATGGTCGCCTTGCATGTGGCAGAGGCGTCCAAGTTGAACTCGGAAAGAAATTTGACATCCGCGTTTATGCTCAGGCCCGGAACTGGTACGGCCAGCGGTCCGTTATATACCGGCACTGCCAGTTCTTCGGCGCCGATGGCCTCAGCCACATCCTTGTCGCTGCATCCGTGGGTCAGGGTGACATAGGGCTCAAATTTCGTTGTGAAACTTGCTTCAAACTCATAATAGTCCTCGCCAAAGGCCTCAATATCATAGACGCTCCTGATCCGCGCCGACAACGTCCCCTTGCCGCCCATACTCAGTGGTTCCCAGTTAATTGGCTTAGTTGACAACTCTACGTCTTCTGGGTCTATGTCGATGTTGATATCCCCGTCGTCTCCATCCGGGTCAGCGTATTGGACGCTGACAGCCTGGAGCTGTTCCCCTTCCTGTTGGGAGGGTCTTGCATAAACAGTGGTGTCGATGTTCAGATATTGATAGAAGTCGGAGAGGGTACAGTCCTCCTGGGCCGTCACCACCGCGCTGTCGCCGGACCATGTGACGGATGCGACGATGATAAGAGACTGGTCTACCGGTGCGCCCGGCAGATAAAGGAGATCGCCGGTCTGTATCGACTGGAACTGCCCCTGATCTGCATTGTCAAAAGTATAGACATTCCCTTCAATGGTCAGGACATTTTTCGTTCCGGTAACCGGAATTTCCTTCGCGTCCTCGGCCAGGACCGCAAAGCCGCCGTCCTGATTCCCGTCACCGCTGACAGTAATGACGATATCGTCCGCAAACTCCTGGGAATCCGGTGTTTTGTCCTCAAAAGCCTCATACTTGCTGGTATAGCGGAGAGAGGTATATGTATTGCACAGTTTCTCTCCATTGCTGCCCAACAGATCGCATTTTACCAGATAGTACTCCGGCAAGGCGGTGCCATCTCCGATGGCGATAGTGCTCTGCTGAGACAAGCTGTCCTTAGCGACAGATGCTTTCAGTTCCTTGATGACCGTACTTTCGTCATCCTCGTCGATTATCCGGAGACGCAGCGTGGACGCTTCCGCAGCAGTGACCGTCACCATTGCAGCGCTTCCGCTGATCTCCAGGCCGGTAATGGCATACGCGCCGTCCGACTGCTCTGCAGGCTGCTCCGGATCCGTGTCCCCCCCAGAGGATCCCCCGGAAGAGGACCCACCGCCAGAGGAAGACCCACCGGAAGAAGAACCACCGGAGGGACGCTGGGGTTTTTCATCAGGTTGATCCGTCACACTCTCTAGATTAAGGACCAGCCGCATCAAGATGACAGCAACATGTGCACGTGTCGCATTTCCCTGAGGGTTCAAGCGACCATCCGTCGTACCGGAGATCAACCCCTCCGCAACGGCCCAGGCCATGGCGTCGACAGCATAGTCGCTCACCTGGCTCGCATCCGGAAACTCTCTCCAGATTTCATCCCCGTCAATCTCCGGGCTGTTTGCATAGCGGTAGAGCATGGCAGCCAACTGCTGTCTGGTAATCGGCATATCGGGGCCAAACCGGCCATCACCGTAACCGCCCGCCACGCCAGTACGGTAAGCCCACTGCACCGCCTCCGCATAATAAGCGGTGTCAGCCACATCCAAATATGCGACCATATCCGGCACATTGGGACTTCCCTCCTGCCGCCAGAGTATGGCAACAATCATTCCACGGCTGGTGATAACATCCGGTTCAAAAGTGGTACCGCTGGTCCCGGACATCAGTCCCCGTTCATAGACGAAGTCAACCGCCTCACTGTACCACGCATCCTGGGCAACATCCCTGAAAGGATAGCTAGGATCTGCCGCCAGAACGGTGGTGGGCAGCAGTCCCAGCAGTAGACACAGACTGATGAGCACCGCCGCCATCCGTTTTCCCGTTCGCTTCATATAGGTTCTCCCTTCCAATGGCTTCCAGCCGTTTTTTATATGGAAGCACAAATTTCAGGACCTGTCAAGAATGCAGGAAATAACCAAGTATCATTTCTTTCAATGCCACCCTTTGGTTCAATATCACGTTGTTGTCTTCATGGGTGAATTTTAAAGTTTTGGCAGTGGTTTTTTTCTTCCTCTGGTGGTATGGTGTCTTGCTGCAAGGAGGCGAGACACATGAACGAAGCTCTGAAATCGCTCTATGACCGATTCTACATTCCTCTGCCCATAGCGGAATACGAGCAGGAAGTCGAGACCTGCCACCGCCAGCTGATCGAGCGGCTGGAAAAACCAGAGAGAAAACTGGTGCTGCGGATCATCGATACCCAGAACCATATCATCGAAGAAAGATCCCTAGATGGTTTCCTCTGCGGATTCGAATTGGCATGGGAACTAGTCAACGAATTGAATCATTACCAAGAAAACAGGCATCTGCCATCAGCCGAAGAAGCTGAGACAGGTGCCTGTTCCGTTTCGTAAAAATCACTGGTACGATACAAGAAGCCTGTCCCAAGTGGGGCAGGCTTCCTGTGTTCTCACAGCTCATTGAGTTTCTTCACATACTCTTCCTTGGCCATCTGCCGGGCCGTGAAAGCGTCCTTCAGCTCCTGGGCCTGTGCCACCTGCCGGTTCCATTCATCCACGGTGATCTGTCCCCGCCGCTTCCGCGCCTTCAGCCGGTTATAGGTCCGCTTGTACTCCCGGACAGCCGTCTCCGTCTTCTGCTTCTGCTTCTCCCGCTCATGGGCACCCACCTTCCGGCAGGTCTTTCCGTTGGTGCCAGGCACCACCCGGTTGCAGTAGCGGGTATCATATCCACCCATCGCCAGGAACCACCGGCGGCAGTGAGCGCAGCGCCGGGGCAGATTTCCGGCAGCCATCCCTTTGTACAGGTCCATGTACAAAAAGCCCGGGAGGCTCTCAAAGGTCATCTGCTCCGCCAGCGTCGGCCGGCGAGACTTCGGGTCCAGAACGGGAACCAGCGAAATGTTCACAGGAAACGTAAAGGAGATCGAGTCTAGATCCACAGTCTGATCCTCCCACTCCTCTCCCTCGTCCTCCATGTCCTCCTTTTCCTGTATGGCATCTTCGATCACATCACGGTATCGGGCGTAGGCTCGGATATAGTCCTGCCGCTTTCTGGTCGGAAGTTCCTGAAAGAATTCGTCCAACATCCACTGCGTGTTTCTGACAAAGGACTGCAGCTCGTCCTCCAGCCGTTCCAACTTCCCCATCCACCGGGTGTACCCCTCGTTGCGGGGTGTCCCCGGTGTCAGCATCTCGTCCAGCAGATCCTGGTGCCCGCGCAGATAGGGGATCAGGCCGGGCAGCCGGTGGCCCTCCACCATCAGCTTGTTGTAGACTGGCAGCTTCCCCAACACCTGCCACAGCTCCCGCATGGCATGGAACGCCGTGGACGCGCTGGACACATCTCTGGCTGCCAGGAATATCTGGAACTCCTTCTGGAACCGCTCCATCGGCTGACGGATCTCCGCGATCCCATCCCAACCGCACTCCATCATCTCTGCGGCAAAGGTCCCCAGGGGGTAGTGCTTCCCACCTACGATGCTCTCGGTCGGCGTGAAATCCACCCGAAAGTAATCCACCGCATCCTGATTCATGTAATACATGGTCTGCCGCGCCTCCTCTGTACCCGATAGAGTTTGAATCCTTTACCCAACTTGTTCTCATAGGCGCAAAACTGTGTTCCCAAGCCTTGTAACGATTTGCGTATCTGTTATACTGGTCTTGTACCCGATCAGTATATCATACTCTGATTGAGTACGCAATCTCTGTACCTTGACAACTGCATCCCCACCGCCGGAGAGCAAAAGCTCCAAGGTCAGTATCGCCGGGACTTCGCTGGCTATGTGACAGCGAACAAGCGTACCGAAGGAGCAGGAAACACACCGGTACGGGGCACTCAAATCACAAGGAGGTGAAGAGCGATCATCCACCGCAGCAAAAGGAAAACCGCCAAACTGCTGCAACAGTCTGGCGGCGCGCCGCGTTTCGGAAAACGCAGATCCCATCTGTGTTCAGTCTAACAGAGAGCCTGCCGAAACGCAAGATTTTCTTCCTCTGAATTTCAAAACCATCAGGAGGTTCTCATGCCAATAAAAAAACTCGATACCATAGACGCCGATGCCCTGCAAACCATTTCCTATGAACCGATCACTTTCCTCGTGGATGATCTGCTGCCCCAGGGACTGCACCTGCTGGCCGGTGCGCCGAAGATTGGAAAGTCCTGGCTGGCGCTGTGGCTGTGTCTCCGGGTAGCCCAAGGTGAGCCCCTCTGGAACTTTCCCACGCACTCCTGCGAAGTCCTCTACCTCTGTCTGGAGGACAGCTTCCAGCGCATCCAGAGCCGGCTCTTCGATCTCACCGAGGACGCGCCGCCCACACTACACTTTGCTGTGATGGCAGAACAGCTCCACAGCGGACTGGTGGAACAGATCGAGCAGTTCCTCAAAGAGCACCCGGCCACAGGGCTCGTTGTCATCGATACGCTGCAGCGCATCCGGACCATGAGCAACGATGCCAATCCCTACGCCAACGACTATCGGGACATCGGTGTACTCAAAGCACTGGCGGACCGGCACCGCATTGCCGTGCTGCTGGTCCATCACCTGCGCAAGCTGGGTGACGACGATCCCATGAACATGATCTCCGGCACCACAGGTCTCAGCGGCGCCACGGACTCCAACTTCGTGCTCCACAAGAACAAGCGGCGGGAGAACACTGCCACCCTCTACTGCACCGGCAGAGACATTGCCTACCGGGAACTGTCTCTGGAGTTCAGCGGAGAGACTCACATCTGGAATCTGCTGGCGGACGAGTGTGAACAGCTGAGAGAATCGCACGGACGCATTCTGGCACTTCTCTCCACGCTGCTGCGAGAGCAACAGGAGATCTTCGCCCCTGCCAAGGCGCTGCTGGAAAAGATCGACCCTGCCGGTCTGGAGGGCCTGACGCCCAACAGCTTCTCCCACCAGATCCGAAAAAGCGTTGATGCCCTAAGGCGCGGCGGCATTACCGTGTCCTTCCGCAAGAGCAACGGAGAGCGGCTCATCTGCCTGCGGAGGGCCGATGGTGTCGATGATCCCGCTGCCGCAAAGAGCGTCACCATCGACCCTGTCTCCGATAATCGACCCACTGAGGAGAACACGGTAAGGACTGGAGATATGGATTCCTCCATAACGAGGTCCTCGGCAAAACCCAGCGGAGCGGTTTCGCCGGGGAGAGGAGGAAGCACGGAGCGAGGGAGCTTTCGACCTCAGTCGGAAGCGACGGATGCGCAGTCGCTTCCGACGAGAGGGCAAGCAGAGCCTTCGTCCGACTTTGTCGGACTTGGCGCCGCCGGAAACCGGCGGATTCCGGGCGGAAGCCCGGACCCACTTTGAGAACGGAGGTGCCGCATGAAACAGAAAAAGGAAGTGCGGATCACGCTCCGGCTCACGCGGGAGCAGTATGACAGCATCGCAGCAAAAGCGGAAACGGCCCAGATGCCAGTGGGGGCTTATGTGCGCGCGGCGGCACTGCGGCACAGGGTGGTGGTGATCGATGGACTGAAAGAGATCACCCATGAACTCAAGGGCATCGGACGCAGCATCAATCAGCTGGTGGTACTGTGCAATATGGGCAGGATCAAAGAAGTCCATCTGGGGGATGCGTGGCAATCGCTCAGCCAGGTCTATCTGAAATTGCAGGAACTGACTGACCGGGAGGTGCGCTGATGGCTACCGTCACATTCATCAAATACCAGAAGCAATCCGCAGGAGCGCTTCGCGGCGTGGCGGGTTATGTGTCCCAAAAGCAGAAAACGGAGCAGGAGGACGGCTGGCAGCTGGTCAGCGGACAGAACTGCACGCCGCAGCTGGCCGCCCAGGAGTTTATTGCCACCCGGCAGATGCACCGGAAGGACAGCCCTGTCTGGTTCTATCACTATGTCCAGTCCTTCTCCCCGAACGAGGACATCACCGGAGCCTTGGCACACCAGGTGGCACGGGAATTTGCGGAGCAGGCGTGGCCGGACAGTGAGGTGCTCATCGCCACTCACACAGACGCTGAACACATCCACTCCCATTTCATTGTGAACGCGGTCTGTTATAAGTCTGGGAAGATGCTCCGCCAGGGGCCGAACACCTTGAGCGGTCTGCGCACACTCTCCGATGGACTCTGCCTGAAATACAACCTTTCCGTTTTGCCGAAGCAGCAACAGAGGAAAGCAAGAAGTATGAGCGCCAGAGAATACCGCTCCGCTGCCAAGGGCGAGAGCTGGAAGTTCCGGCTGATAAATACCATCGATCAGTGCATGCGGTACGCTTTCACCAGAGAGGAATTCATCTCTCTGATGGAGAGCGAGGGATATCAGGTGCGCTGGACGGACAGCCGAAAGAACATCACCTACACCACGCCCACGGGAATGAAGTGCCGGGACGACAGGCTCCACGATGAAAAGTACACCAAGGAGGTCATGGAATATGAGTTCCGAATCCGGGCAGCGCTTGCCCATGGAGGAATTGAAGCGGAGGAACGCTCCGCAGCCGATACCAACCCAAACCTGTCCCAGCAAAGAGGAGTGGCAGGAGCTGCTCCATCGGCTGGACGAGCTGGAGCAGCACACAGCGGCCCACACAGCCCTTCTGCGGGAGGTTTCCAGCCGGAGGGAGCTGTACCCCACCCGGGAACAGATGGAGGCACTGACGCGAGATATGGCGGAAGTACAGCGGCTACTGAAACAGGCTGGGAAGAAGAAAGAGATCTCTATCTCTCCGCCCAATTTGAGAACAGCGATGTCGGTCGTGGTATGGCTGGCTCTGATCCTGCTGGGCACCATGGTAGCCATGGTGGTCTTGCAGGTGATCTGGTCCGGCTTGGCCGCTCTCTGGAGTGCGGTCAAGATCCTGATCCCGTGAGGGATGCCACCACCATGCGCCAGCACATGGACCACAAGGTACTGCTCCGCGAGCGGGAGCTGAAGATCGCCATGGGCCACAGAGAGGACGATCACGAAGAAGATCTGGTTTTACGGCAGAGTATGTGAATAGAGTTTTTGTTTTTGAGGAAAATAGTGGAAAGGAGATGATCGCCCATTGCGTATGCGAATCAGAGAGCAACCTCATCTTGTTGAGTTCTGGCTGACCAACCAGGAGAAAAACAACCCTGCCATCCGGGAATATATAAAACCCCTCTGTCGGGAATATACCGCGCAGGACTATCTGGTGGCAGTCTTTCTCTCCGGAGAAGCAGACTTGTATCAGCAGACCCGGGACCTTCTGCTGTATAACCGGCGGCGGCTGGCGGAAAAGGAAGTCTTGAGACAGAAGCCGGAGCACCAAACCATGACCGTGTAAAAGATGGGGGAAGCAGTATGAAATTGCCTCCCCCCGTGTTTGCTTTTTTGCTTGCTATTTCTCAAAATTCAATATACAATGTTATCTGTAATTGTGGGCAAGAAATTTATCCATATTGTTGAAAGAGGGACATCATGGATCAACGACCGATGCAGCAGGGAGAGATTCTGCTTTACAGCAACGATGGGGAGAAGGAGTTTGTCAGTGTTGTGTTCCGGGACGAGACCTTCTGGCTCACCCAAAGCGGGATGGCAGAATTATTTGACTGTACAACCGACAATATCTCTCTGCACCTAAAAAATATCTACGAGGAGAAGGAACTGACGCCGGAGGCAACTACCGAGAAAATCTCGGTAGTTCGCCAGGAGGGCTCCCGGCAGGTTCGCCGCACCCTGGAGCATTATAACCTGGACGTCATCATTGCCGTGGGTTACCGCGTAAACTCCAAAAAAGCCACCCGGTTCCGCCAGTGGGCCACGAAAACGCTGAAAGAGTACATCACCAAGGGCTTTGTCCTCAACGATGATATGCTGAAAAACGGCAAGCCTTTCGGCCGGGACTACTTCGACGAACTGCTGGAGCGCATCCGAGAGATCCGGGCCAGTGAGCGCCGGGCTTATCAGAAGATTGCCGATGTATTTGAGCAGTGCAGCTATGACTACGACAAGAACAGTGAAACGACAAAAGCCTTCTACGCATTCGTACAGAACAAGCTCCACTTTGCCGTCACCGGCAAGACAGCAGCGGAACTGATTGCGGAGCGGGCTACCCTGGACAGTCCCACCATGGGCCTCACCACCTGGAAGGGGGCGCCGGACGGAAAGATCTTGAAAAGCGACACCCTGGTAGCCAAAAACTATCTCAACGAAAAAGAACTCTCCCGCCTGAACCGTCTGGTGACCATGTTCATCGACTATGCCGAGTTGATGGCGGAGGACCAGGTGCCCATGTCCATGGAAGACTGGCTTCATGAGACAGACCGCTTTCTCACCAACAACCGGCGGAATGTGCTGGAGGGAAAGGGCTGCATCTCCCGGGAGGCGGCGGTGAAGAAGGTCAGCGGCATCTACGCCGAATTCCGGAAGAAGCAGGATGCCGACTACATCTCCGAGTTTGACCGGGCTATGGAACAGTACTTGAAAGGGGGTGACAAGCCGTGATCGAGACCTTTGATATTGCGGGGTACACCCGTATCTCCGTAGACGATGAACTGGACCGGGACAATGTGTCCATCGAAAACCAGAAGGCCATCATCGAGGACTTTGTGAAGCAAAAATTTCCCGGCAGCACCCTCACCTTCTACGAGGACCGAGACCGCTCCGGCTACACCTTCGAGCAGCGGGAAGGTTATCAGGCCATGCGGAAGGGGCTGGTGTCCCATCAGTACGACATTCTCATCGTCAAGGACTTCTCGCGTTTCTCCCGGCGCAACAGCCGGGGACTGGTGGAGCTAGAGGACCTACGGGACGCCGGAGTGCGGATCATCTCCATCGGAGACGGCATCGACTTTCCCAACGACGACGATTGGCTGAAGATCCAGTTTCAGTTTCTCATCAACGAGATGCCTGTTACCGACACCAGCAAAAAAGTGCGCAATGTCATCAAGCGGCGGCAGGCCGATGGGAAATGGATTTGTGCAGCTCCCTACGGGTACATCGTCAACAAACGGCAGGAGTTCGAGATTGTCCCCACTGAGGCAGATATTGTCCGCTCCATCTTTCGCCTCTACAACGAGGAGGGCTGGGGGTACAAGAAGATTGCCAACTACCTCACGGACCAAGGCATCCCCACCCCCCGCATGGCGGAGCGGGACCGAAAGGAGGCTGCTGGAGAGGAGTACAAGCGGACGGTCAAACCAATCTGGGCCATTGTGACGGTGCAGGGCATCCTGGACAACGATTTCTACATCGGGACTCTGCGCCAAGGCAAATACACTCGCAAGAAGATCAACGGCAAGGACATGCTCCGGGATGAGGACGAGCAGATCGTCATTGAGAACCACCACCAAGCCATCATCGATTACCGTACCTTCGCTACCACCAGAGCCCTGCGAGAAAAGCGCACCACGTCCCACTACCGGGGAATCAAGAAATACGACAATGTGTATTCCGGTTTTCTGGTGTGCGGCGACTGCGGCAGTCCCATGTTCGCCATGAGCCGCAGCAACCTGAAAAGCGCCTATACCTGCGGCACCTACCACCGCCGGGGCCGGGCCGGCTGTACCTCCCATCACATCCGCACCGACAAACTGGACGAGCTGCTGAAATCCTATGTCCGGCAAGTGATGGACCACTCTTCCAATATGCTGGCACAGCTCAATGAGGATCTTGCCCGGGAGCAGGAGGACGTACACGAGGCAGAACAGAGCGCTGATCATCTGGCGGAGGTGCTCACTGATCTTCAGGAGGAACTGAAGGTCACCAAGCGTCAGCGCATCCGGGACTTGATGAAGCACCCCGAGCAGGAGGAGATCCTGGAGCAGACCTACGATGAGTTGGAGGCCGACCTTCAGAAAAAGATTGAGGGCATCAACCATCAAATCTCGATGCTCTCGAACAAACGCAATACCATCATCCAGGTGAATCGGGCTGCCCGCACCGCCATGGATGTTTTCGAGGATATTCTCAGCAAGGAACCCCTGGAGCGAAACGATCTGGAGCTCATGATTCGACAGATCAAGGTCTACGAGGACCATCTGGAGATCCAGCTTCAGGCGGATATCGATGCCATCCTCCGCTCCGGCACGCTGCCTGTGGAACAGCCGGAAGCGGTAGCTGCCATGGCGACCACCGGGGAGGGCACCGCAAATTTTAAGCGGGGCATGGAACATATCTCACCCGTCACCATCGTCCAGACCGCTAAGCAGCGGCCGGACAAGGTGTTCCATGCCAATGTTATCAATGACGGCGACCCTCTGGAGATCTACACCAGCCGGGACGGTGAGGTGATCTTCAAAAAATACTCCCTGCTGGGCGGTGTGGAGGAATTTGCCGCGGATCTGTGCGAAACCATGAGCCGCTCCACCGGCTGCACGTGTGCCGTGACGGACCGGGACACCATCATCGCCGTGGCAGGCGGGTCCAAGCGGGAGCTGCTGGGCAAGCGCATCTCCCAGGAGCTGGAGCAGATCATGGACAGCCGCCGGATCTACCAGCACAGCGGCAGCGACGCCGTGCCGGTGACGGAAGGAAATGATAAGCTCCGCTGCTGCGTGGCAGCCCCCATTCTGGCGGAGGGCGATCTGCTGGGGCTGGTACTCTTCATCTCCGCAGACCCCAAGGACGCTACCGGGGACACCGAATACAAGCTGGCCCAGACCATCGCCGCATTCCTGGGCCGCCATATGGAGAGCTGATCCGCCCTCCATTTATCGCGCCGAAGGCCAGCCGCCTTCGGCGCATGTTTTACCGGAGATGGCGCATACGCTTTTCCTAAAGCTGATTGATAAGGAGCGGTACGATGTCGTTACTCCAATGGATTCAGGCGGCCAGCCGCCTGCTGTGGGGGCCGGGCACCCTGGTCCTCCTCACCGGCACGGGTCTCTTTCTGCTCATCCGCACCCGCTTTCTCCCCTGGCGGAACCTGCCCCACGCCCTGAGTATAGTGTTCAGCCGGGAGGCCCGCTCCGCCCGGGGAACCGGGGACGTCTCCCCCTTCTCCGCCCTGATGACCACACTGGCCGCCACCATCGGCACCGGCAACATCGTGGGCGTGGCCACAGCCCTGGCCTCCGGCGGCCCCGGCGCCCTGGTGTGGATGGAGCTCTCCGCGGCTCTGGGCCTCTCCAGTAAGTGCGCCGAGTGCCTGCTGGCAGTGAAGTACCGCCAGCGCAACAGCCGGGGGGAGATGTGCGGCGGGCCCATGTATGTCATGCGCCAGGCCATCCGTCCCCGGTGGCTGGGGGCACTGCTGGGAGGGATCTTCGCTCTCTCCACCCTGCTGGCCTCCTTCGGCATCGGGGACATGACCCAGTCCAACTCCATTGCCGCCGCTCTGGAGCGCGCCTTCGGCGCCCCGGCCCTTCTCACCGGCGTGGTGGTGTCCGCTCTGGCTCTGGCCATTCTCTCCGGCGGCATCCGCTCCATCGCCCGGGCGGCCTCCCTGGTGGTGCCCGCCATGGCCCTTTTGTATCTGGGGGCCGCCGCCGCTGTGATTCTGGGCAACCGCGACGCCCTGCCCGGCGTTCTGGAGGAGATCCTCTCCCGGGCCTTCACCCCCGGCGCTGCTGCCGGAGGCGCTGCAGGCACTGCCGCCGCATCGGCAGTCGACGCCCTGCGCTACGGGGTCTCCCGGGGCGTCTTTTCCAACGAGGCAGGCATGGGCTCCGCCGCCATCTCCGCCGCCTGCGCCGCCACGGACTCTCCGGTGCGTCAGGGCTACCTCAACATGACCGCCACGGTGCTGGATACCATGGTGGTCTGTACGGTGACCGGCCTTGCCATCTGCTGTTCCGGTGTCCTGGAAGGCACGGTCCACAGCGGCGCGGCCCTGACCATAGCCGCCTTTGAGACGGTGCTGGGCCCGGCGGGGGCCGCGGTGGTAGCGGTGTGCGTGGCCCTGTTCGCCTTTTCCACCATTCTGGGCTGGGAGTATCTGGGAGAAAAGGCCTTCGAGTTTTTGCTGGGCACCCGTCTGGTGAGTCTGTACCGGATTCTCTTTGTGCTCTTGTGTCTGCTGGGGGCCGGGGCGGAGCTGGAGCTGGTGTTCGCAGTATCCGATCTCTTCAACGCCCTGATGGTGCTGCCCAACCTCATCTGCCTTCTTCTGTGCTCCGGCACCGTGGCCCGGGAGCTTCTCTCCTATGAAACCGCCCGGAAATCCCGAGGGCGCTAAAAATTTTTGCCCGTATGGTTGCAATTTCTAATTTTAATGGTATAGTTAGGTTTGTTCCGTAAATTTACAGCAAAGGACTTGATATCGTGACCAAAATTGACATTATCTCCGGATTTTTGGGAGCCGGAAAGACGACCCTCATCAAAAAGCTCCTCTCTCAGGCCTTCCAGGGGGAGAAGCTGGTGCTCATTGAAAATGAGTTCGGCGAGATCAGCATTGACGGCGGCTTTTTGAAGGAGTCCGGCGTCCAGATCTCCGAGATGAGCTCCGGATGCATCTGCTGCTCCCTGGTGGGTGACTTCGGCAAGGCCCTGCGGGAGGTACAGTCCCAGTTCCATCCCGACCGCATCCTTATCGAGCCCTCCGGCGTGGGCAAGCTCTCCGATGTCATCGTGGCGGTGCAGAACACCATCGCCGATGAGCCCGAGATGACCCTCAACAGCTTTACCACCGTGGCCGACGCCACCAAGGTGAAGGTGTACATGAAGAACTTCGGCGAGTTCTACAACAACCAGATCGAATCCGCCGGGGCCATCGTCCTCTCCCGTACCCAGAAGGTCTCCCAGGAGAAGCTGGAGGCCGCCGTGGCCATGCTGCGGGAGAAGAACCCCGACGCCGCCATCCTCACCACCCCCTGGGATGACCTGGACGGCAAGGTGATCCTCTCCGCCATGGAGAAGGTCTCCCTGGCAGACGAGCTTCTGGCCAAGATGCGCGCCGAGCACGAGGCGGAAGAGGCCGAGCACGAACACGAGCACCATCACGACCATGAGCATGAACATGAACATCATCATGAACATGAGCATGACCACGAGCATGAGCATGAGCACGAGCATCATCACGATCACGACCACGAATGCGACGATCCTCATTGCTCCTGCCACCACCATCACCACCACGCCGACGAGGTCTTCACCTCCTGGGGCAAGGAGACCCCCAAGACCTTCCAGCGTGCCGACATTGACCGCATCCTGACGGCCCTGGACTCCGGCGAGTACGGCAAAATCCTCCGGGCCAAGGGCATCGTGGGCGGTGCCGACGGCGCGTGGATCGAGTTCGACTACGTGCCGGAGGAACACGACGTCCGGACGGGTCATCCCGACTACACGGGCCGGCTGTGCGTCATCGGCGCGGAGCTCAAAGAGGACAAGCTGGCGGAGCTGTTCGGCCTGTAAGGACCAAACGGACGCCGGTGGAAAGGTGTTAAGCATTACATGGATATTCCTGTTTATCTGGTGGCCGGCTTTCTGGACGCCGGCAAGACCAATTTCATCAATGGCATCCTGGAGGACGGCTTCGCCCGCCAGGACCGGACGCTGCTGATCTGCTGCGAGGAGGGCGAGGAGGAGTACAACCCCCGGGCCCTGGACAACGTCACAGTGGTGACGGTGGAAAACGAGGAGGATCTCAAGTGCTCCCAGCTGAAGGCTTGGGAGAAGGAGTACCGCCCCAAGCAGGTGCTCATTGAGTACAACGGCATGTGGCAGATGGAGCGGCTGTACCGGGAGGTGCTGCCCGCCAACTGGGTACTCTACCAGATCATGACCTTTGTGGAAGCCTCCACCTTTGAGATGTACGCCAAGAACATGGGCCAGATCATGATGGAGAAGATCACCAACGCCGACATGCTGGTGTTCAACCGCTGCACGGAGGAGCTCAAGGCCTCCCTGCGCAGCCGGAACCTGCGGATGGTGAACCGCCGGGCGGACATCTACCTGGAGGACAATGACGGCAACTCCGAGGACTACCTCACCGGGGACGAGTGCCCCTTCGACCTCACCCAGGAGGTCATCGACGTACCCGACGATGACTACGGCGTGTGGTATGTGGACGTCATGGACCATCCGGAGCGCTATGACGGCAAGCTGGTGCACATGAAGCTCATCATGTGCCACTCCAAGAAGTACCCGGGCATCCACTGCCCCGGCCGCTTCGCCATGGTGTGCTGCGAAAACGATATCACCTTCTATGGCCTCATCGCCCGGGGCGACGGTCTGGACCAGTACAACAACCGGGACTGGATCGAAGTCACCGCCCGCATGGGGGTGGAGGAGCACAAGGCCTACAAGGGCAAGGGGCCGGTGATGAACGTGCTGTCCATCGCCCCCTGCGAAAAACCCGCTCAGGAAGTCGTGACCTTCTGAGAAAGGCAATACAAATTGTAGAATCGGGTCAAAAAATGCCTCTCTGTACCGGTACAGAGAGGCATTTTTCCGCCGTCCGCGCCGAAAGTCTACGCAGCGGCGGTTGTGCCGGAGGCAAAAATCCGCTATCTTTTGGAGAGAGGTGAGCAACATGGACTATCAAAAAATCGGGACGCTGATCCGCCGCCTGCGGCAGGAGCGGCACCTGACCCAGCGGCAGCTGGCAGATGCACTGTCCCTCAGTCCCAAAACCGTCAGCAAGTGGGAGCGGGGAGCGGGCTGCCCGGACGTGAGCTTGCTGGAAGCCCTCTCCGGGGCCCTGCAGGTCAATATCCCCGCCCTGCTCTCCGGCGACCTGGCGGAAAACCAGCTCACAGGAGGAAGCATGAAACAAACGCGATTTTTCGTCTGCCCTGTCTGCGGGAATCTGTCCTTTTGCACCGGCGGCGCCGCCGTCTCCTGCTGCGGCCGGCCCCTGGAGCCCCTGACGCCCCAAAAGGCGGCACCGGAGGAGGCTCTGCGGGTGACGGAGAGCGACGGGGACTGGTACGTGGAGAGCAGCCACCCTGCCAGCAAGGATAACTACATCTCCTTTGTGGCCCTGGTGACGGGAGAAACCCTTCTGGTGCTGCGCCAGTACCCGGAGTGGGACCTCCACGTGCGGATCCCCGGCCGCCCCCACGGGAAGCTGGTATGGTACTCCACCACCCGGGGTCTTTTCTACCAGCTGGTGTAACGAAACACCCCCTCCGCCGATACGGAGGGGGTGTTTTGTTCAGCGTACGGATGTGACGCCTCCCGTCCCAATGGTGCCCTCCACCGGCCAGTCCAGGGGCTCCCCGGTTTCATCCAGCAGCTTCAGATGGTGGGACGCAATGTCGGCAGTGTCCGGCAGGAGGAACACGTCCAGCACCTGTCCATCTTCAACGGGACAGGTGTAGGTGATGCCGCTGTTTTGGAAGGTATAATAGGCTGCCTCCTCCGGCAGTTCCCCACCGCAGAGGATGATGACCGCCTCCCGGGGATTGCCGAAGTTCCAGCTGCCCAACTCCCCGGCAGTCAGGGAGGGTTTTCCTCCACCGGCGTGCCAGCGGTCCGAAAACACGCTGTCCCGGTCGTAGACGCACATACACCAGTTTCCCTGCCCGTCGGTGCACAGGGCCGCCAGGTAGTCCCCCCGCCGCTCCGTCTCCACGATCTGCACAGCCCCGCCGGAGTTCCACGTCCCCAGATACTGCTCCGCCTTTTCGGCAAGAGCGGCCAGGTCCGTCTCCGGTACGCTGGTGAACCAGTGCACCGCCAGATAGGCTCCCGCCGCCAGGGCCAGGACCAGCACTGCCGCGCCGCACCCTTTGAGCGCCATCTTCCATCCTCTGCGCATACTCTCCACGATCTGTCCTCCCGCCGTTTTCGGCAATTCCTCCGCCGTCAGGCGCTGTCCGCTGAGCAGCTCGCTGACGGAGAGGCCCAGCACCTCTGCCAGAGGTTCCAGGGAATCGATGCCCGGCATGCCCCGGCCGGTCTCCCATTTGCTGACGGCCTTGTCCGTCACATGGATCCGCTCCGCCAGTTCCCCCTGGCTGAGCCCCTGTTCCTTGCGGCGCCGGGCGATCAGTTCCCCGGTTTTCTTCGCGTCCATGCCAGTCTCCTTTGCTCCGTTGATTCGCTTCATTCTACCACAGATGCCTCTGCAGCGCACCCTACGGGCCGTAGGATCCCCGTTTTTTCGATACGGAGGGTATTTTTTTACTAAAAAATACCCTCCGTATTGCTTTTTTCTTCCGCCGCCTTGCTTTTCCGGGCAGAATCACTATAATGATACTATTCATGTTCAATTTACGAAAGGATCTGTGGATTTGAAGATTCGAGACCGTTTTCCCAAAGTCCGGCTGCCCTGGTGGGGCTCCTTGCTGGCGGCGGTGCTGCTGGCGGGCGGCATTACCCTGCTGGCCCTGTGGTGCCAGCCCAACGCCCTGCGCAGCGTCCTGGCGGTATTCCGGGGCCAGCCTCTGCTGATCATCCTCAACGCCCTGCCCATCGGCCTTTTGCTGCTGGCCGTGTCCTTCCTGCTGCGCAATGTCTTTTACGGCGCGGCGGTGGTAAACTTCGCCGTATGTGCCCTCTCCATTGCCAACCGCATCAAAATAGAGGTGCGGGATGAGCCGGTGTTCCCCCGGGACTTTGCCCTGCTGAAAGAAGTGGGCAGCGCCATGGGCACCTACGACATCAACTACCCCTGGGGAGCCATTGCCCTGGTGGTGCTGGGATCCCTGGTGCTGGCGGCACTGGGCCTAGTCATCGGCGGCAAGCCCTTCCCCGTTGCCCGGCTGCGGGGTTGGCTGGGTCGGATCCTGGGGGCCGCTGCCAGCATGGCGGTCCTGGTTGGCCTTATTTTGACAGTATACGCCTCCGACGGCCTCTACAATTCTTTCCGGGTGTCCAACGCCTACTATATTCCCTCTGTCTTCAACGAGTTGGGCTTCCCCTACTGCTTCTGCCATCAGTTCACCACCTACCCCATCGACAAGCCTGAGGGCTTTGACAAGGGGGAGGCGGCCTCCTGGGAGACCGGAGAGGTCACCGGCCTGGGCCAGGAGGTCAACGTCATCATGGTAATGAACGAGGCCTTCTCCGACATCACCGACAATGACGCCTTTGCCTACACAGCGGAGGACGATCCCCTGCCCAACCTCCACGCCCTGCGCGCCGACCCCCATGCCATTACCGGACACGTGGTGGTGCCTGGCTTCGCAGGCGGCACTGCCAACACGGAGTTCGACGTCCTCACCGGTATGCAGACCAACGCCCTCTCCGCCACCACCACCTCCTCCTTCCGGGTGGTGAACCGGAATCTGGACAGCCTGTTCCGGGTCTTTGACGCCGACGGCTATCAGACCTCATTCTTCCACCCCGGAGACGACTGGTTCTACAACCGGGAGAATGTCTACCGCTGGTTCGGCGCGGAGACCACCCGCTTCGTGGATGAGATGGAGGATGTGGCGTACAAGGGCCGCTGGGTCACCGACGACTACATGGCGGGCCTCATTGAGGCGGAATTTGAATCGGCGGTGGAGGATGGGGAACCCCTCTTCCACTACACCACCACCATCCAGAACCACATGTCCTACACGCTGGACAAGTATGGAGAGGACTACTCCTATCCCGATGTGCCCCTGAATGTCTCCGTCTCGGAGGAAGTGGAGACGCTGCTGAAGGTCTATATCGAGGGTGCCCGGGACGCCGACGCCATGCTGGGGGATCTGGTGGACTATTTCTCCCAGAGCGGCGAGCCCGTGGTGCTGGTATTCTTCGGAGACCACCTGCCCTATCTGGGGGACAATCAGCTGGCCTACGCGGAGTTGGGAATGGATGTGGCGGTGGCGGAGGAGGACCGGGAAGATCCCCTGTGCTCCTACGAGACTCCCTATGTCATCTGGGCCAATGACGCTGCCGCTCAGGCCTTGGACTGGGAGGATGCCGTGGCGTCCCTGGATCTTCCGGAAAACGGCCGTCTCTCCGCCGCCTTCCTGGGCTCCACCGTGCTGGAACTCACCGGGCGGGCCGGCGAGAGCCCCTGGTTCGACTTCCTCAACCAGCTCCGCCGGGAAGTTCCCGTGGTGCAGAAAAAGACCTATATGGTCCCGGACGGCACCTATATCAAGGAACGGGATCTCTTGGACTGGGCCCCGGCGGAGGGGGCCGACGGCACCAAGATCAGCGAAGACGTCCTCAAGTGGCGTCAGTGGAGCTACTATAAGCTCCGCTACAAGGACATCGGATAAACAAAAAAGCCCCGGCATATCACAGATATGCCGGGACTTTTGTTTTACTCCTGGGTGGGATTCTCTTTCTCTGTATGGAACTTCCGGTACACCGCCTCCGCGGCAGAGCGGGGGATCACCGCAGACAGTGCCTCCACATCCGCTTCCCGGATGGCCTTGATGGTGCCGAAGGCCCGTTTGAGCTCTTCCCGCCGCTTGGGGCCTACGCCGGGGATCTCGTCCAGGGCCGAGCGCAGGGTGCTCTTGCCGTGGCGCTGGTGGTGATAGGTGATGGCAAATCGGTGAGTCTCCTCCTGGATCTGGCCGATGAGGGAGAATACCGCCTGGTTGCCGGAAATGCCGATCTCCCTGCCCTCCGGCGTCACCAGGGCCCGGGTGCGGTGGCGGTCGTCCTTCACCATGCCGAAAATGGGAACATCCACCCCGAAGCGGTCCGCCACCTGCTGAGCGGTCTTGGCGTGGGTCTCACCGCCGTCGATGAGAAAGATGTCCGGCAGGGGCAAAAACTTCTCGTCTCCGTCGGCGGCCCGCTGGAGCCGCCGGGTCAGCACCTCCGCCATGGAGGCGTAGTCGTCGGGGTGGCCATCCAGGCCCTTGATCTGGAAGCGGCGGTAGGCGGATTTCAACGGCCGGGTGCCGCTGTAGACCACCATGGAGGCCACGATGTCGCTCTTGCCGGTGTTGGAGATATCGAAAGACTCCATCCGGCCCGGGGGAGACGGAAGATCCAGCATCTTCTGCAAAAGCTCCAGGGTGTGGGCCACCCGCTCGGCGTCAGTGGTGGCCCGCTCCGCCTCCTGGGCGGCGTTGCGCCGGGCCATGGCCAAAAGCTCCGCCTTCTCCCCCCGCTGGGGCACGTGGACCCAGACCTTGTGGCCTGCCCGGCGGGTGAGCACCTCCGACAGTTCCTCGCAGTCCTCCGTGTCCAGCGGCAGCAGGATCTCATGGGGCAGGATGGACCGGGGCAGGTAGTACTGGGCCGTCAGGGCGGAGAGCATCTCCTCCTCCGGCTCCTCCACCGGGGCGGTAAACAGCTCCGTCTCCCGGCCTGTCAGCTGCCCCTTCTCCACATGGAGCACCGCGTAGCAGCACTTGCCGCTGCCCCGGTAAAGTCCCCAGATATCCGTGTCGGCACAGAGGCCCGCGATGACCGTCTGCTTTTTCCCTAGGGCGCTGATGGCGTTGATCCGGTCCCGCAGCAGGGCAGCCTGCTCGAACTTCAGCGCCTCCGCCTCCGTCTCCATCTCCGCCGTCATTTCCCGCAGCAGCTGCTTGGACTTGCCCTCCAGCAGCAGCACCGCCTGCTCGATGCGGCGGTTATACTCCTCCGCCGTCATCTCCGGGCGGCAGAAGCCGTCGCACCGGCCCATGTGGAAGTTGAGGCAGGGCCGCTCCGCGCCGATGTCCCGGGGGAACTGCCTGCGGCAGGTGGGCAGACGCAGCGCCGCGCACACGGCGTCCAGGGCCTGCCGGGTCTCCTGGCGGCCGCCGAAGGGGCCGAAGTACCGGGCGCTGTCCGCCGCCATCTTGTTCACCAGGGAAAACCGGGGATACGTCTCCCGGGACAGGCGCACGAAGGGATAGCCCTTGTCGTCCTTTAACAGGATGTTGTATTTGGGGCTGTGGCGCTTGATGAGGGAGTTTTCCAGCACCAGGGCCTCAAACTCACTGGAGACGAAAATGGTGTCGAACCGGTCCACCTGGGAGACCATCTGGCGGGTCTTTACCGTGTGGGCGGCACTGTCCTGAAAATACTGGCTCACCCTGTTTTTCAGCTTTTTGGCCTTGCCCACGTAGATGACCTTGCCGGTCTTGTCCATCATGAGATAGACCCCCGGCGTCAGGGGCAGGTCATTGGCCTTTTCCCGCAGTTCCTCCCGCGTCATGGCGTGCCTCCTCTTCCGGCAGGCGCAGCGCGCCGCCTGTGGAATGAAAAGCGGCCCTGCCGGAGCAGAGCCGCACGGGGTCGGTATTCGGAGCGATCACTCGCCGAAGTTGTCCTTCACCAGCTCCACCAGGGCGCTGATAGCCTCCTTCTCATCCGCGCCGTCGGCGATGAGGGTGATGGTGGTCCCCTTCACAATGCCCAGAGACAAAACGCCCAGCAGGCTCTTGGCGTTGACGCGGCGGTCTTCCTTTTCCACCCAGATGCCGCTCTTGAACTCATTCGCCTTCTGGATAAAGAAAGTGGCGGGTCTTGCGTGCAGGCCCACTTCGTTGTTAACAGTAATCTCCTGTGTATACATGATACAGCTCTCCTTTTCCATACCAAGTCGATTTTACAGCTTCGCATAGACAGCAAGTCATGATTCTGTTATCATCATAACCGCTTTTTTCTATACAGTCAACGGCGTTTTTCACAAACATTTTTCAAAATTTTCCGGGCGGCGTCCTGCGGATTGGCATGATTGCACAAAAATGTGTCACTTATGAAGGCTCGCTTTGTCCCTTTTCCCCTTTCCGGCAGTACCATTTATAGGATGTACCCTTCAGTTTCCGCCTCTCGCCGTTAGTTTATGCACCGTGATGCCCACAAGTTCCCGAAAAAAACACACGCGTTCCCGGCGGGAACGCGTGTGTTTTTTCCGTAAGATCAATAGTTTTCGGCCTTCACCTGGAAATAGGCCTGGGGATGCTTGCACACGGGGCAAACGGCAGGGGCGCTTTCGGCGATCTCCACATGGCCGCAGTTGCGGCAGAACCACATGACCTTCTCGCCCTTCTTGAAGACCTCGCCCTTCTTCAGGTTGTCCAGCAGCTTGAGATAGCGCTCCTCATGGGTCTTCTCGATCTTGGCCACGCCCTCGAACTGGGCGGCCAGGGCCAAAAAGCCCTCAGCCTCAGCGTCCCGGGCCATCTCGGCGTACATCTGGGTCCACTCCTCGTTCTCACCGGCAGCGGCAGCCACCAGGTTGGCCTCGGTGTTGCCGATACCACCCAGGGCCTTGAACCACAGCTTGGCATGTTCCTTCTCATTGTCGGCGGTCTCCTGGAAGATGGCCGCGATCTGCTCGTAGCCCTCCTTCTTGGCGGCGCTGGCAAAATAGGTGTACTTGTTGCGGGCCATGGACTCCCCCGCAAATGCTTTCCACAGGTTGGCTTCCGTCTTGGTTCCCTTGAGTTCCATTGTGATTTCCCCTTTCAAATTCAAAAATCAGTATTCCCTGATGCTCTCAGGTTCATTCCGGTGCCTTCCCGGCGCACTCCGGACAAAGCCCCGTAAAAACAAGCGAATGGCTTTCAATCACCGCACCGCCGGCCGCCGCCATGCGATCCAGTGCCGGATCATAGGGCAGACTCTCCAGATCCAGTACCTGCCCGCAGCGTTTGCAGCGCAGGTGGGTGTGGGGGGCGGTGACCCCGTCGAACCGGGCGGTGGAGCCGCCCAGCTCCTGGAGCCTTCCCTCCTCCACCAACAGCCGCAGATTCCGGTAGACGGTTCCCAGGCTCAGCTGAGGAAGCTCCCCGCGCAGCTGCTCATGGATCATCTCCGCCGTGGGATGGGCCCGGCTGGCCAGAACCGCCTGGTAAATGGTCTCCCTCTGGCGGGAGTATCGACGCTCCATAGGCCCTCCATATCAGTAATAATTGCTATTATTAATATAGCAGCTTTTTTTCAAATTGCAAGTGTTTTTTGAAAAAATTTTTCGGGCAGAAATTTCCGCTGATACTTTTCGCCGCAGCGGCAACAATAAGCGTCGGTTGATGAGGTGCGGCACCGCCCTTGTCAGCCAAGGGCATGGGTGTCGCAACCTGTCCACGCAAAGGAGGATCCCAACCGTGAAGAAACGCTTTGCGCTGGTACTGGCCTCCGCTTTGCTGGCGTTTGCCCTGACCGCCTGCGGTGAGGATACCCGCAACGAGGCGGTAATCGACGGCACGGACAACGCCGTGACCGATCAAAACCAGAACGACAGCATGATGGATGGTTCTTCCCAGCAGGATACCGGCTCCGAATTGAAGAACGAGGCCCAGGATCTGGGCGACGATCTGAAAAACGGAGCGGCGGATCTGGGAGATGACCTGAAAGACGGCGCCGAAGATCTGGTAGACGGTACCGAGGACGCGCTGACCGGAGAGGATCGCACGTCCAACACCTCCACCAAGAAAAAAGGCTCCTCCATCGGCTCCAGTTACAGCCAGATGCTTGAAAACGCCCGGGTCCACGATACGGACGGTGACCTGACGGACCATGAAAATGCGTCCACACCCGGCACCACTTTCTAACACCCGGAAAAGCAGCAAAGAGGCCGCGGCGAAAGCCGCGGCCTCTTTGCCGGTCTCTTTTCATCTTACAAAATGAGGTCACCCAGAGCCTGGGCGGTATCCGCCAGATGCTCCGCCCCGGCCTCCACCAGGGACTCCCGGGAGCGGAAGCCCCAGGTGACGCCGCAGGTGTGAACCCCCGCGTTGTGCCCGGTCTGGATGTCCACGCTGCTGTCCCCCACAAAGAGCGTCTCATCCGGGTCCGCCTCCATGGCGGAGAGCACCTGGTGCACGCCGGTGGGATCCGGCTTCACCGGTACGTCCGGCAGCTTGCCCCGCACCAGGAAGAACACGCCCGGAAAGAAGTGCTCCACGATGGCCCGGCTGAACTCGTCGGCCTTGTTGGAGTACACCGCCATCCGCACTCCCGCCTTTCCCAGCCGCTCCAAAAGCTCCGGGATGCCGGGATAGGGTGCGGTGGTGTCCAGGTCGTGCTTGGCGTAATACTGGGAGAACTGGGAGAGGGTGTTCACCATCATCAAAGGGCTGCGGCACCCCTTCGGGGAGAACTTGCGCACCAGATCCGGGATCCCGTGGCCCACCATGGTTTTGTAGGCCTCCACCGAGTGCTCCGGCCAGCCGTTGGTGCGGCAGACCCAGTTGCCTGCCGCCGCCAGATCCCCGATGGTATTGAGCAGGGTTCCGTCCAGGTCAAAAATCACGTTGCGGTACATATCGGCACCTCACATCCATTGATATCATCTATAATTGTCTATTGTAGCAGGAGGCCGATACCGTCACAAGGGCAAGAACGCAAAAAGGCGCGGCCATAGCCGCGCCTTTGCTTGTCGAAAAAAGCCAAAGGAATTCCCATCGCTCAAAGGGGGCACTCCACCGGGCCCGAGAGGGTCAGCACCACTGAGCGGTCAAATCCTGCCGCCCGGGCCAAAGCCGCCGCATCATCATAGCCGAAGACCACGGTATCGGGGCTGTGGCTGTCGGAGGTGAGGATCACGCGCCCCCCCATCTGGCGCCATTCCTTCAGGAGGAACAAGGCCGGATACGGGCTCTCCCGGTAGCCCCGGGAAACGCCGCCGGTGTTAATCTCCAGAATGGTGGCCACCGGGTCCACCGCATGGAGGGCCTCCAGCGCCGCAGCCCGGTAGCGGGGGGCCGCCTCGTCAAAAAAGCGGTTTCCGGCGTTGAGCTTGGTGATAAGGTCAATGTGCCCCAGGATGGGGGGCTTTTGGGCCGCCACCCGGCACACGTCACGGAAGTACCCTGCCGTCACCGCCAGGGCGTCCCCGCCGAACATCTCGTCCCGGCAGGCGGCAAACTGCTCCGCGCTCCAGTCGGCGGCGTAGTAGATCCCCTCCGCCGAGCGCTGATAGTGGACGCTGCCGATCCAGTAGTCAAAGCCCTCCGGCGTGATGTCGGACTGGCTGTCCCACTCCAGGCCCAGCAGCACCTCCATGCGGCCCCGGTATGCCTCCCGCAACTCCAGGACCTGGCGGCGGTAATCCGCCATATCCGCCGGCAGCACATGGCCCACGTCATAGGGCACCGGGGTGTGGCTGTGGCCGGAGGCGCCGAAGTACCGCACCCCCGCCGCGTAGGCCGCAGCAGCCATCTCCGCCAGGGTGCCCTTGCCGTCGCACAGGGCGGAGTGGGTGTGGACAGAGCACTGCGCCGCTTTCATTGCATCCGCTCCTGCTTGACCTTGTGATCCACCACGTGGCGCTTTTCCAGCTCCCGGGTGATATCCTCCACGGAAATGCCCATCTGCACCATCAGCACCATCACGTGGTAGGTGAGATCCGCGATCTCAAAGACGGTCTCCTCCTTGTCCTCCTTGCGGCCGCCGATGATGACCTCCGTGCACTCCTCGCCCACCTTCTTGAGGATCTTGTCCAGGCCCTTTTCAAAGAGGTAGGAGGTGTAGCTGCCCTCCTTGGGGCAGGTCTTGCGGCCCTCGATGAGGTGGTAGAGGCCCTCGTAGCTGAAGGCCTTGAGTTCCTCGGAGAGGTAGACCGGCTGGAAGAAGCAGCTCTCCGCGCCGGTGTGGCAGGCGGGGCCGTCCTTGACCACCTCCACCACCAACGCGTCGGCGTCACAGTCGGCGGTGATGGACACCACATGCTGCACATTGCCGGAAGTCTCCCCCTTGCGCCAGAGCTCCTGGCGGCTGCGGCTCCAGAAGCAGGTGCGGCCCTCGTCGATGGTGATGGCCAGGCTCTCGGCATTCATGTAGGCCAGGGTCAGTACCTCCTTGGTGTAGTGATCCTGGACGATGGCGGGGATCAGCCCCTTTTCGTCAAATTTCAGTTCCATTGCGCATTCTCCTTATATCCGCATCTCCACGCCCCGGGCGCGGAGAAAGCGCTTGAGTTCTTTGATATCCACCTGCTTGGTGTGGAAAATGGAGGCTGCCAGCCCCGCGTCGATGCCGGGATGGGTGAAGAGCTCCGCGAAGTCCTCCATCTTCCCGGCGCCGCCGCTGGCAATGATGGGCACGTGTACCCGCTCCGCCAGGGCGTCCAGCATCTCCAGGTCGAAGCCCTGCTTCACGCCGTCGGTGTCGATGGAGTTGAGGACGATCTCCCCGGCGCCGTCTCCCACGCCCCGGACTGCCCATTCCAGGGCGTCAATGCCGGTATCCTCCCGGCCACCCTTGGCGAAGAGGCGGAACTGCCCGTCCACCCGCTTGACGTCCATGGAGAGGACCACGCACTGGTCGCCGTACTTTTTGGCCGCCGCGCCGATGAGGGAGGGATCCGCAATGGCCCCGGAGTTGACGGACACCTTGTCCGCCCCGCACTTGAGGACCCGGTCAAAATCCGCCAGGGTGCGGATACCTCCTCCCACGGTGAGGGGAATGAAGATCTCGCTGGCCACTGCCCGCAGGACATCCGTAAAAAGGTTGCGGCCCTCGGCAGAGGCGGTGATGTCGTAAAAGACCAGCTCGTCGGCGCCGGATTCATTGTAGAACCGGGCCATCTCCACCGGGTCTGCCATATCCCGCAGCTGGAGGAAATTCGTCCCCTTGACCACCCGGCCGTCCTTGACATCCAGACAGGGAATGATCCGCTTGGCTAACATGCGCCCACCTCCTCAATGACGGTTTTCAAATCCAGCCGCCCGGTGTAGAGGGCCTTGCCCAAAATGGCGGCCTTGGTGCCGATCTGCTGGAGCTCCCGAAGCTCGGTCAAGCTGCTGACGCCGCCGGAGGCGGTGATATCCAGCCCGTCGATCTTGGCAAGCTCCCGGTAGAGGTCCAGGTTGGTGCCCTGTTCCGCTCCGTCCCGGGAGATGTCCGTGTAAATGACGGTCTTCACTCCCGCGTCCCGGAGGCGGCGGCAGAAGTCCACCCCCCGCTCTGCTGAGAGCTCCTTCCAGCCGCTGACGGCCACGTAGCCGTCCCGGGCATCCACGCCCACGGCGATGCGGTCGCCGTATTTCTGTGCCATGCGCTCCGTGAACGCGAAGTCCTTGACGGCGATGGTGCCCAGGATGCACCGGCCCACCCCCAGGTCCAGATAGCGGCGGATGCGCTCCTCATCCCGGATGCCGCCGCCCACCTCGATATAGAGGCCGCCCTGGCGGGCGATGGCGGCGATGGTGTCAAAATTGGCCAGGGTGCCGTCCAAAGCGCCGTCCAGATCCACCACGTGGAGATACCGGGCGCCGGCGGCCATAAAGTCCCGGGCCACAGCACAGGGGTCGGCCCCGTAGACGGTCATCTGGTCATAATCTCCCTGGTAGAGGCGGACCACCTGTCCACCCCGCAGGTCAATGGCAGGAAAGATCTGCAAGCCTCGTCCCTCCTTACAGCTCGCCAAAGGCCCGCAGCAGCCGCAGTCCCGCGTCCCCGGATTTCTCCGGGTGGAACTGGGTGCCGTAGACATTTCCCCGGCGCACCACCCCGGTGACGGACACATTCCCGTACTGGGAGGTCCCCAGGGTACTTGCAGCGCAGTTTTTGGCGTAAAAGCTGTGGACATAGTAAACGTACTCCCCATTGCGGAAGTACCGGAAAATGGGGTCGTCCCGGGTGATGGCCAGGCTGTTCCATCCCATGTGGGGAACCTTCAGACTTTTGTCTGTGAGATCCGCCCGCAGATCCGCCACCTCGCCGGGCACCAGGCCAAGGCCCGGGTGCTCCCCGTACTCGAAGCTCCGGTCGAAGAGGAGCTGCATCCCCAGGCAGATGCCCAGGAACGGCTTCTTCTCCGCCTCCTCCAGCAGCACCGGCACCAAGCCCGTGTCCTCCAGCTTGGCCCGGGCATCTCCAAAAGCGCCCACGCCGGGAAGGATGATCCGCTCCGCCTGCCGCAGCTCTTCCGGCCGGGCGGTGACCCGGGCTTCAAACCCCAGCGCCTTGAGGCTGGCGGTGAGGGAAAAGAGGTTCCCCACCCCGTAATCCACAATGGCGATCATATTCTCCCCTCCTTACAGCGTTCCCTTGGTGCTGGGAATCTCGTTCAAATGCTTGGCATCCGGCGCAACGGCCTCTTTCAGCGCCCGTCCGGTGCCCTTGAACACCGCCTCCAGGATGTGGTGGGTGTTCTCTCCGGCCAGCTGCCGGATGTGGAGGGCACAGGGACAGTTTCGCACAAAGGAGAGGAAAAACTCCTTGGCAAGCTCCGTGTCGAAGTCCCCTACCTTGGCGGCGGGCAGCTCCACCGTCCAGCCCAGATAGTCCCGGCCGGAGAGATCCACGGCGATGAGCACCAACGTCTCGTCCATAGGCAGCAGGAACTGGCCGTAGCGGCAGATGCCCCGCTTGTCCCCCAGGGCCTGCGTAAAGGCCCGGCCCAGTGAGATGCCGATGTCCTCCACACTGTGGTGTCCGTCCACCTCCGTGTCCCCGTCGCAGCGGACGGTGAGGTCAAAGTCCCCGTGGCGGGCGAAGAGGGTCAGCATGTGGTCCAGAAAGCCCACGCCGGTCTGGATGTCCGCCGCTCCGGTGCCGTCCAGGTTCAGCTTCAAGCGGATCCGGGTCTCATTGGTATCCCGGACAATCTCAGCTGTGCGCATGGGTATCCCTCCTTTACAGTTCCTGCATCATCTGGTCCAGCTGGTCCACCAGGGCCACCATCTGCTCCAAAGAGCCGATGGTGATGCGCACGTAGTCCCGGATGCGGTCGGCGTCGAACCAGCGCACCAGGATTCCGTTCTCCTTGAGCCGGCGGTAGAGCTCTCCGCCGGGAATGGAATCACTCTTGGCAAAGAGGAAGTTGGCGCTGGAGGGCAGCACGGTGAAGCCCAGGGCTTCCAGCTCCTTGCGGGTCCACTCCCGGTTGCCGGCCACAGCGGCGGTGCACTTTTGGAAGTATGCGTCGTCCTCCACGGCAGCGGCTCCCGCCAGCATGGAGAGGCGGTTGACATTATAGGGGTGGAAGCTGTACTTTACCCGGTTGAGAGCCTCGATGAGGGCGGGGCTGCCCAGGGCGTAGCCCACCCGGCCGCCGGCCAGGGACCGGCTCTTGGACATGGTCTGCACCACCAGGAGATTGTCGTACCGGAAGATCATGGGCACGCAGCTCTCGGCGCCGAAGTCCACATAGGCCTCATCCACAATGACCACCCGGTCGGGATTCGCCTCCAGCAGCCGCTGGATGTCGGTCCGGGGCACGGCGATGCCCGTGGGGGCGTTGGGGTTGGCGATGACGATGGTGCCGGGGAAATCCATGTAGTCGTCCACATTCAGGGTGAAGTCCTCCCGCAGGGGGATGCGGGTAGCCTCCAGGCCGAAGAGCGCCACCTGGGACTTGTAAAACCCATAGGTGATGTCCGCAAAGGCCACGCCCTTGCCCTCCCCGCAGAAGGCCCGGAAGGCAAAGGCCAGCACCTCGTCGGAGCCGTTTCCGGAGAGGACATTCTCCGGCTGGAGCTCAAAGTGCTTGGCAATGGCCGCGTTCAACGCAGCGCAGGTGGGATCGGAGTAAAGGTTGAGCTTGAGCACCTCTGCCCGGGTCAGGGCCTTCATGACCTTGGGAGAGGGCGGAAAGGGACTCTCATTGGTGTTGAGCTTGATGTACTGCTGGTCCTGGGGCTGCTCACCGGGGGTATAGGGGGCCAGGGCATCCGCCTCTTTGGAAATAAACCGGCTCATATGCGTACCTCTTTCTTCCGTAATTCAATCGTCTTCGCTGCGGCTGAGCACCGACCGGGCGTGGGCCTCCAGCCCCTCCCGGCGGGCAAAGTCCGCGATGCGGGGAGCCGCCTTGCCCAGCGCCTCCCGGGTATAGTACAAAAAGCTGGACTTCTTGACAAAGTCGTCCACGCTGAGGGGACTGGAAAACCGGGCGGTTCCGCCGGTGGGCAGGGTATGGTTGGGACCTGCGAAGTAGTCTCCCAGGGCCTCCGGGGCGCTGCGGCCCAGGAAGATGCTGCCGGCGTTGCGCACCCGGGGCAGCAGGGCAAAGGGCTCCGCCACGCACAGCTCCAGATGCTCCGGGGCCAGCTGGTTGGCGGCCTCCACCGCCGCCTCCAAACTCTCGGTGACGATGATGCGGCCGTTGTCTTCAAGGCTCTTTTGGGCGATCTCCCGACGGGGCAAGGTGGCCAGCTGGCGCTCCAGCTCCGCCGCCACCGCCCGGGCCAGGGGCTCGCTGTCCGTCACCAGCACGGCGGCGGCGTGGGTGTCGTGCTCCGCCTGAGAGAGCATGTCCGCCGCCACGCACCTGGCGTCGCAGCCGCCGTCCGCCAGCACCAGGATCTCACTGGGGCCCGCCACCATGTCGATGCCCACCAGGCCGAAGACCTTGCGCTTGGCGGCAGCCACGAACACGCCGCCGGGGCCCACGATCTTGTCCACTGCGGGAATGGTCTCCGTGCCGTAGGCCAGGGCCGCCACGCCCTGGGCGCCGCCCACCTTGAAGATCCGGTCCACTCCGGCCACCTTGGCTGCCGCCAGGGCCTCCGGGCTGATGGCCCCCGTCTTGTCCGGGGAGGTCACCATGAAGATCTCCTCCACCCCGGCGATGCGGGCGGGAATGGCGTTCATCAGCACCGAGGAGGGGAATGCAACCGGACTCCGGGGCACGCAGATGCCCACCCGGGCGATGGGGGTATAGCGCTGGCCCATGACGATGCCGGCGTGTTCCGTGATGACAAAGTCCTTGTGGACCTGCCGGGTGTGGAAAGCGCGGATGTTCTCCGCCGCCTGGCGCAGCGTCTCCAAAAATGCGGCATCCACCCGGGCCACCGCCGCGTCCCACTCCTCCCGGGAAAGCTCCACGCTCCCAAGCTCCGCGCCATCGAACTTCTTCGCGTACTCCAGCAGCGCTGCGTCACCCCGGGCGCGGACATCCGAGAGAATGGCGTCTACCGCTGCGTCCACATTCTCCTCCGCCCCTGCCTTCCGCCGGAGGATATCCTCCGGCCGCAGGGCGTTGAACTGTTCAATGGGAATCATCCCTTGGTCACCTCCGTGAGCTTTTCCACCAGGGTGTCGATTTCCTTGCGCTTAAACTGATAGCTGGCCCGGTTGGCGATGAACCGCGCCGAAATGGGCATGAACTCTGTGATCACCTGCAGGTCGTTTTCCCGCAGGGTGGTACCCGTCTCCACAATATCTACAATGACATCGGAAAGTCCCAGAATAGGAGCCAGCTCAATAGAGCCGTTTAATTTGATGATGTCGATGTCCCGGCCCTGGGCCGCGTAGTAGGCCTTGGCGATGTTGACAAACTTGGTGGCCACCCGCAATGCCCGGCTCTGGTCCTCCGTGAAGTCCTTGGGGCCGGCCACGCACATGCGGCACTTGCCAAGACCCGTATCCATCAGCTCGTAGACGTCGGCCCCGGACTCCGCCAGGATGTCCTTGCCCACGATGCCGATGTCGGCAGCGCCGTGCTCCACGTAGATGGCTACGTCGCTGGGCTTGACCAGGAAGTAGCGGATGCCGGCGGCGGGGTTTTCCACCACCAGTTTGCGGGTGTCGGCGTAGTTTTCCGGGCAGCCGTAGCCCACACCGGAGAGGAGGTTGTAGACCTTGTCGCCCAGGCGCCCCTTGGGCAGGGCCACGTTGAGCATCACAGGGCCCTCCGTCGTCTCCCCCTGGGGCTCTGCCAGCCGGTCCAGCTCATCCAAGTACAGGGCAAAGCCGATGGCCCGGGCGCCGGGGCGGAACTGCTCCGCCAGGGGATCGTACCGGCCGCCCTTGAGCACCGCCCGGGGAAGGCCCGCAAGATACCCCTGGAGCACCAGGCCGTTGTAATACTCCATATCGTTGACCAGGGAGAGGTCCAGCCGCAGCTTCTCCGCTCCCGCCTCCTGAGAGAGGGCGGTGCACAGGGTCCGCAGCTCGGTGAGGGCCGCCCCCATGGCGGCGTTGAGGGCCAGCGGCTCCGCCTGGGAGAGCACCGACTCCCACTGCCCGGAGAGGCCGCTGAGACGGCACAGGGCCTCCGTCCCCTGCCGGGAGAGGCCCGCCTTTCCAGCGGTCTTCTGGAGCTCGTGGGCGTTTTTGTCCCGGATGCAGGTAAGGAGCTTGCCCCGGATGGCCTCCGGCGCCCCCACGGCGTCAAAAAGGCCCGTCACAAAGCCCATGTGGCTCAGCTCCACCACAAAGTCCCGCCCCGTCAAAGCCAGACTTCCCAGGGCCAGGGACACGGTCTTGGCGGTGGCGGCGTCGTCCACATGGCCGATGCACTCCACGCCCATCTGGCTGATCTCCCGGAAGGTGTGGCTCTCCTGGCTGGGCCGGTAGACGTTTTCCGCGTAGTAATACCGGGCGCAGCCCCCCTCCGGCACCCGGGCGTTCTTGGCAATGGAAAGGGTCACATCGGGCTTGAGGGCCAGCAGCCGCCCGTCCAGGTCCGTAAAGGTGATGACCTGCTCACTGGAGAGGAAGCGGCGGTTTTCCTGATAGAGGCCGTACTCTTCAAAGCGGCCCATGTGGTATTTCTGAAACCCCTCCCCCTGGTAGAGCATCTTCAGCTGCAGCGACAAGCGCTCCTGGGGCCGGAGCATATTGAGATCCAATTCCATAGGGTACCTCCTGGCGGGATATGGCCCGCGTATTTTCACGGGCAATATTTTACTTTATTTTATTAGCAAAGTAAAGTGGTAATTCGGTAGCAAACGAAATTCTGCCATTTGCACAAATGCATGGGAAAGTCAATCAGGGATACAGGGTGATTTTACACCCTGTATCCCTGATTTGCAATGTTTGCCGTGTCCCGCGGCGGTTGGCGCCTACTCCTCCAGAGCCATGGTAAAGGTGAAGGCAAAGCGGTTGTCCCCGGTCTCCACGGAGGGAAGGGCATATCCGGTGGAGAACCCGGTAAAGTTCTCCACCTCCGTGGCAAGGGTGATATCCAGCTCCCCCTGGCGCAGCGTAAATCCTTCCTGCCAATCCGCCTCATCCAGGGCCGCCAACTGGGCCCGCCGAGGCCCGGTCCAGAAAGGCGCGTCCTCCTGGGCCCAGGCAAAAGCCGTCAAGGCCAGGGCCATCCGCTCTGTGGGCAGGGCATACCATGAATGGGAATTTTCCACCCCTCCGGAGAGTGTCACGGCGGTCAGACGGCCGTTCTCCACCGTGTAGTGGAACTGCTCCGCCCCGGGAACGGAGTCGCCGATGGAGACGCTGACGACGTTGGGCAGATCCTGTGCCTCATGCCAGAGCCCCTCCGGGTCCAGCCAGCCAGCGGACCGCACTCCCAGATACGATGCCTGACGGTTATAGTTCTCCGCAAACTCCGCCACCGTCAGCTCCCCCCGGTTGGGAGGCAGCTGGGAAGCACTGTTGACTGCCTCTCCCACTCCCAAAAACAGCACCAGGGTAACCATAGTCGCCACCAGATTCCGCAGCAAAAAGGGCCTTTCCCGGTAGGCGATCCCCTCATCCCAGGGCTGGGGCTCATCATTGCTACAGCGCTTGGCTGAGCGATACAGCTGTACCAGGGACCAGATGGGGATGATGCAAAACCCCATGCCGTACCAGAGCATGCCGATGTAGCGGTTGAAGCCCCGGGAAAAAGAGAGTCGCCCGCCGTCTGGCTCCGTCAGCCGCAGTCCCATCAGCGCCTTGCCGGGAGTCGCCGCAAACAGCCGCAGGAACAGCGGCTCCAGCACCGCCAGCACCGCAAGGTTCACCAGCTGCATGAGGGACACATTGGCCCGGGCCGGATTGTATCCCGCAAGGCACAACACCATGGCCATCACCAGGGACAGCAAAAACTGATCCAGCAACCGGGCCGTAAGCCGCCGGGGGATGCTGCACACCGTGGGCAGGGCGTCCCCCTCCGGCAAGGAAGGCGACGGCGCATTTCGCCACCAGCCCTCCCCGCTCTCCGGCAGCGCCGGGGCATCCAGGTCCCGCAGGTACCGCCCGGCGTCCAGCTCCCCAAAGCTGACCCCCGCCGCCCGCACTGCGCCGCACACCTGCCGCACCCGCTCCAGCGACGCCTGCTCCCCGCCCAGCTCCGCCAGGCGCCGGTCCAGCACAGCGGTGAGCGTCTCCCCGCCGCTGCCCAGGGATCGCAGTTCCTCCACACTGACCCCCAGCCGCCGCAGCAGCTTGATCTTCTCCAAAACCGCCAGGTCTGCCTCGCTGTACTCCCGGTAGCCGTTTTTCGCCCGGGCCGGGTGCAGCAGCCCCTCCGCCTCGTAGTAGCGGATATTAGCCCGGGGTACCCCGGACCGGGCCTCCATTTCCTTACTGGTCACGAAACCGCCTCCTTTTGGGGGTATCATAAACTGTCAAGTAACTTGAAGGTCAAGGCTTTTTTCCCGGCAGGCCGGAAAAAGCGGTGATGCAGCAGCGCCCGGCGCGGCGCAGGCCGTACCGGGCGCAGTTCTCTATTCCGCCAGTTCCAGCAGCTCCCGCAGGGGCTCCAGATCGCCGCCGCCGATCCGGGCGAACCAGGCGCTGCCGAAGGCGGCCATGCTGCCGGGCTCCTGCTCCCCCAGATTCACCAGAACCGTGTCCAGGGCATTCTGGAAGGCGTCCCCCGTCAGGGCACTGTCTCCAGCGGACACCGCCGCCACGGTGGTGTACAGCGTGGGGGTCACGCCGATGCAGCGCACCTCTTCCCAGACGGATTTCTCCCGGCCAAAGCCGGACATGCCGCCGCTGCTCTTCTCATCTTCTCCCAGCGTCCAGGCATCCGCCACATCCAGCCGGGCGTCCGCCTGCAGGGGGAAGGCGTCGATCTCTCCCGCGGCCGCCGCCCGCAGCAGCGCCTCAAAACTCTCGTACTCCGTCACATCCGGCAGCTGCTCCACGGTACCGCCGTCATAGTTTTCCGCCAGCCACACCGCAAGGCACCCCCAGCCGCCCAGGGAATCCCGGGAGAGCACGCCCCAGCGGGCCCGGCTCAGCTCCTCCCAGGTCAGGGCCTGCCCGCTCTCCGCCCGGGCAGAAAGCTGTGCACCGTAGGCCGTGGGTGCAGCGCACACCAAGGCGAATGTCCCCGCCTGCCGCACCCCAGGCACCAGGGCCGTGGCATGCTCGCTGCCGTTCCAGTCCGCCGGAACGCTTCCGGCGTTGGAGAGGCCATGGTTCTCCGCCTCCGCCAGTACCGCCGCCGCGCCGTCACCGGAGCGGCCAAACTCCGCCGCCGGCAAAAACGCCACGTCCACGCTGCCCTCTCCCACAGCCTGGGCAGTGGCGGCGGGAGAGGTGCCCACCGTCACCGTCACGTCGCCCACTTCCACGCCGGTGTCCTCCGCTACGGCGTCAAACCCGGCCTTGAGAAGCTCCGGCAGTTCCCGAATCTCCTGCAGGAGGGCCTGGGGATCCTGGTCATTCTTACTGATCTCCACCCGCAAAGTCTCGATCTTTATGGGCTCCGGCGCCGGAGGCTCCTCCGGCCGGGCGCTGCACCCGCTCAATACCATTGCCAGCGCCATCAGCGCCGCAAGATGTCTCCGCTTCATGGGAACTCCTTTCCAGGGGTCGTTCTGGACGGCTGGACTTGAGCCCGCCGCCGTGCTACAATGGTTTTATTCTATCACTCCGGCGGGCCGCGCGCAAGGGCGGTCCCTCCCGGCAGAGATACGGCAAGGAGAGGACGCACATGTATACGCTATCTGGAAACTGCCCCGCGAAGGACGTCTGCGTGCAAAACGGCAAGGGTCTCATCCACATCAAGGAGCTCACCGACAAGGCGGGCCTCTATGACCATGGCCGCCTGTTCGCCCACGTAACGGTGAATCCCGGCTGCTCCATCGGCTATCACACCCACGAGCATGAGACGGAGTTCTACTACATCATCAAGGGCGAGGCCGTCTTCAACGACGACGGCAAGGAGGTCATCCTCCACCCCGGCGACATCGGCGCCACCGGGTACGGCCAGGGCCACGGTCTGGAGAACAAGACCGACGAGCCCGTGGAGCTCATCGCCCTGATCGTAGGCGAGTAAAACCCGGCACACCAGGAAAGGAGCGGGGATCCCCCCGCTCCTTTTTTCTGCTCTTTTTAAAAATTTCCTCTCCGGTGAAAGTTTTTCGGCCTCCCAGTCGTATCCCTGGTGAAGCGCGCTTGGAAGGAGTGATACAACATGGATCTCAAGGAGCGGGCGGACTACCTGGCCCGGACCTATGCCGACGCCATTCTCCGCTTGAGTTACACCTACTTGAAAAATACCCACGACGCCCAGGATATCTGCCAGACAGTGTTTGTGAAGCTGCTGACGGAGCCCCGGGACTTTGAGAGCCCGGATCATGAGCGGGCGTATATCCTGCGCATGGCGGCCAACGCCTGCAAAGATCTTTTGAAAAGCCCCTGGCGCCAGCGTACCTGTACCCTGGAAGCCGTGGGAGACGTGGCAGCTCCGGCGGCGGAGGAAGGGTCCCTCCTGCAGTTGGTAAACACCCTGCCCGCCCATTACCGGGCCGTCATTTACCTCTATTACTATGAGGGATACCAGGCCGCCGAGATTGGCCGCATCCTGGGCATCCCCACCGCCACCGTCCACACCCGCCTGGCCCGGGGCCGGGCCAGGCTGAAAACCTTGCTGGGAGGAATGGAATATGAACAATCTGTTTGAATATAAAGAAAATCTGGACGCCCTGCACTTCACCCCGGAGCAGAAAGCGGCCATCGCCGCCCGGGCCGCAGAGGCTGCGGCTGCGCAAAGCGCCCCCGTCCGCCGCCGTCCCATCCTGCGCACGGCGCTCATCGCCGCGTGCCTGGCCGTGGTGCTGGGAGTCACCGCCGGGGCCACCGGCATCCTCAAATCCGCAGCGGAGGCCTTCGCCCCCATCTTTGGAACCAGCGCCGCCCAGACGGAGATCATTGACAAGATCGGCTACCCTGTGGGAGCCTCCGATACCGCAGGCGGCATCACCATCACTGCCGACGCCGTCATGGGCGACCGGTACAATGCCGCCATCATTTTCACCATCACCCGGGACGACGGCACGGCCCTGCTGCCGGAGGGCACCCAGGACGATATGCTGCTGGTCCGGGGTGGCGGCGCGGACCTGAACATTCTGGGCGGCACCCACGGCGGCAGCTGGTTCGTGGACGAGGATCCCACCGACAACACCGTCCAGCTGATCCAGACCATCAGCGCCGACGTACCCATCAACGACTGCACCGCCACGGCACAGTTCGATGACCTCTGGCGCTGGGATGCAGAGAGCGGCGAGGCCGTCCCCTTTGCGGAGGGAACCTGGAAGCTCCGCTTCGACGTGCGCTACGAGGATGCCTCCGTCACCCTGGGCGGCGGCGAGACCTTCACCCAGGATGGGCTCACCTTTACCATCGACGCCATCACCCTCTCCCCGGTGGCGGTGAAGGTGGACTACACCGTGGATAAAGAAGTGGTCTGGAGTAATCACGAAAGCGGACGCCAGAGTGACGAGGACGCAGAGCAGATGGCACGCTACATGGAGAACGTGGCGGTCTTCCTCAACCGCACCGACGGCACCGTTGTGGACCTGTCCAACATGGGCGGCAGCATCTCCCCCCAGGACGGTGTCACCGTCTGCTCCAAGAGCACAGTTTTCAGTGAGATCCTGCCCCTGGAGGATCTGGCCTCCATTTCCGTGGGCGGCGTGGTGTTCCCCGTTCAGGCAGACTGAAACGTTTCCCAATGCAATTAAAAAGAGGGAAAGGCCCTTTGGCCTTTCCCTCTTTCTTTTTTCAGATACCCTCCAGGACTTCCCGGGCCCGCTCCAGATCCTCCGGCCGGACGGAGATGTAGTAGGTGTGCCGGTCGATACGGCCGTTGGGGCCGAAATCCCGGTGGTCCAGCTTGGCGCCGCAGCCGCAAAGAGGCGGCTCCGTATCGTAAAAGCCGGACTCCATGATCTTGATGCCTGCCTCTTTCAGTGCCTGTTTGGCGGCGTTCCAGCGGCCCTTGTCGCCCCAGACCTCAAAGGCCTTTTCCCTCTTTCCGAACAGCGCCATGGCTCATTCCTCCAGGGACTTCCAGGCAGTCTCCAGGGCGATCTCCATCATCTCATGGAAGGAGTCCTGGCGTTCTTGGGCGTTCAGGGCCTCCCCGGTGAAGATGTGGTCGGAGATGGTCAGGATGGCCAGGGCCCGCTTGCCCAGCCGCTGGGCGGTCCAGTAGAGGCCCGCCGCCTCCATTTCCAGGGCCAGAATACCGAACTTGCGGTACATCTCCCCGGCCTCGGGGTTGTCGTTGTAGAACTGGTCGGCAGTAAACACCTGACCCACGTCCGCCCGGACGCCCAGCTGCTCCGCCGCCGCCACAGCATCTTTGAGAAGGCCGTAGTCCGCGGTGGCGCACAGCTGCCCCGGGAAGCGGTACTGGTCGGCAAAGTGGGAGTTGGTGGAAGCGCCCAGGGCGATGACCACGTCCCGGACCTTCACGTTGTCTCCGATGCCGCCGGCGGAGCCGATGCGGATGATGGTGTCCACGCCGAAGAACTGATAGAGCTCATAGCTGTAGATGCCCACGGAGGGCACACCCATACCGTGGCCCATGACGGAGATCTTCTTGCCCTTGTAGGTACCGGTGTAGCCCAGCATGTTGCGCACCGTGTTGAAGCACACGGGATTTTCCAGATAGTGCTCCGCCACGTACTTGGCCCGCAGAGGGTCGCCGGGCATCAGCACTGCCTTGGCGATCTGGGATTCATCCGCCGCGATGGAGGCGGAGGGGGATTCTTTGATGGCCATATTGCAATTCCTCCTTGTATGATTTTCGTCGGATATTACGCTTTGTTGTCGAAGAGTGCCGCCAAGCTCTGGGTAAACGGCGGGCGGCAGATGCCCTTTTCCGTGACGATAGCGGTGATGAGGTTGTGGTCCGTCACGTCGAAGGCCGGGTTGTAGCACTTCACCTCCGGAAGTGCCATGGGTTTTTCATACCACATGGTCTTGATCTCCTCCGGATCCCGCTCCTCAATGGGAATATGGGCCCCGTCGGGGCAGGCCATATCAATGGTGGAGGTGGGCCCCAGCACATAAAAGGGGATGCCGTAGTGTTTTGCCAGGATAGCCACGCCGGAAGTGCCGATCTTGTTGGCGGTATCCCCGTTGGCAGCCACCCGGTCACAGCCCACGAAGCAGGCCTGAACCCACCCGTTCTTCATGACGATGGAGGCCATGTTGTCGCAGATGAGGGTCACGTCCACCCCCGCCCGCTGGAGCTCGTAGCTGGTGAGGCGGGCTCCCTGCAAAAGGGGCCGGGTCTCGTCGGAGAACACATGGAAGCTCATGCCCCGCTCCGTCCCCAGCAGGATGGGGCCCAGGGCCGTTCCGTACCGGGAAGTGGCAAGGGGCCCGGCATTACAGTGGGTCAGGATGCCGTCCCCGTCTTTCACCAGGGTTAAGCCGTACTCCGAGATGGCGGTACACTTTTCGATATCGTCCCGGTGGATGGCCACGGCCTTTTCGTACAGAGCCGCCAGTACCGCCTCCCGGGGCTCTCCCCGGTGGGCCCGGGCAGTTGCCACCATGGCCCGGGCCGCCCAGCTGAGATTCACCGCCGTGGGCCGGGCGCTCACCAGGTAGTCGGCATAATCTTCCAGCCGGGCCTGAAAGTCCTCCCCCTCCGGGATGGACCGGGCGAGCACATACACACAGTAGGCCGCGCAGATGCCGATGGCCGGGGCGCCCCGGACCCGGAGGGCCTTGATAGCCTCGTACATCTCCTCCGCCGTCCCCAGGGGGATCTCCCGCTCCTCACCGGGAAGCAGGGTCTGGTCGATAATGAAGAGGGTCTCGCTGTCCTTGTCATAGCGGATGTTGGCCGCTGCGATCACGTTTTGTATGTCCTTCATGGTATCTCCTCTCTCACCTGCCGCAGCTGCCGGTACATGCCCTGCATGCTCCGAAGCTCCGCGGTCTCCTCTTGCGTCAGGGCTACCGGGTCCCCCAGCAGCCGGGCATTGAGCAGAATCTTGGCGGTGTGCTCCACAGTCTCCATCCGGTCAAAAGCCTCCCACAGATCTTCGCCCCAGGTGAGGGCGCCGTGGTTGGCCAGCAGCACCGCGCAGTGGTCCGCCAGATACGGCTCCACGCTCCGGGGCACCTGGTCGGTGGAGAGCATGGCAAAGGACGGCGTACAGGGCACGGCCCCCAGCCCCGTCACCAGCTCGGAAAGATACGGCGTCTCCATCCCCCGGCGGCACACGGCAAAAGCCGTGGATACCGGTGGATGGGCGTGGACCACCGCCCCCACGTCCAGACGGCCCCGGTACACGGCCAGGTGCATTTTGGTCTCCGAGGAGGGATGGCGGTTTCCCTCCAGCACGTTGCCCTCCAGATCCGTCACCAGCAGCATATCCGGTGTCAGGCGTCCCTTGGAGACCCCGGAGGGCGTCACCAGCAGCCGGTCCGGCGCCGTTTTCATGGAGAGATTGCCGTCATTGGCGGCCACATACCCCCGGTCGTAGAGGAGTTTTCCCACGGCGCACATCAGCGCCCGCTCCGCCTCATAGGTCATACCGCTGCCTCCTTCGCCCTGTTGTTCGATTCCTTTTCAGTTTAGCGCAATTCTCCCTGGGGCGCAAGAGGTTCCCCGCCCCAGCCCCGGATGAAAGCTTGCAGCATCTTTTCGGCAAAAAAGAAGCGGCAGGGGGACACCCTGCCGTTTCTTCTCCCTCTTTACGGGCGGACGATGTAGCCCTCTTTCCGGGGCTTGGGGGCGGGCACATCGCCGTCGATATACCCCAGGACGCAGTTGCCCACGCCCCGGTAGGTCTCCGGCAGGCCCCATTTCTTTAAAAGGGCCTTGCCCTCGGGCCGGTCAAAGGTTTCGATGGCCCGGTTCACCCAGCAGGAGCCCACGCCCAGAGACCAGGCGGCGGTCATCAGGTTGCCCATTACCAAAGAGCCGTCCTGGAGCCAGTTGGCCGTCTCGCCGTCTGCCAGCACCACCACCACGGTGGGGGCGCCGAAGAAGGGATCCACGCCAGGCTTGCCCCAGATCTCCGCGTTGAGAGCGGACATATAGGCGATGGTCTCCGGATCCTGCACCACCACCATGACAGCAGACTGCCCACCCTTGGCGGAGGCGGCCCAGGTACCGGCGTCCAGGATGGCATCCAGGGCCTCCGGTGCCACCTGCTCCTTCTTGTACTTACGGATGCTCCTGCGCTCCCGCAGGACTTTCAGAGTCTCATTCATGATACATCACCTTTACAGAAAAAATATAGTTGTTATGAAAGCCCCTCTCCAAGGGCTGGGATTCCACGCTATGGCGGCTTACTCCCCCAGAACCTGCTCCATCACCTGCCGGCAGGTCTGATACATCAGGATGGTGTCGATGCCGTAGGCCAGGAAGTTCAGGCCCGCGTCCAGCAATTCCCGGGCAAAGGCGGGATTCACCGCCAGGGCTCCCACCGGCACGCCGGCACGGTTGGCCTGTCCAATCATGTCCAGCAGGGCCGAGCGCACCTGGGGAGCCGTGGTGTCTCCCCCCAGGCCCATGGCCACCGAGAGATCCACAGGTCCCAGGAACACCGCCGCAATGTCCGGCGTGGACACGATCTCCGGGAAGTTCCGCACACCCTCCGGGGTCTCCACCAGGGGGATCACCGCCACCTGCCGGTTGGCCTGGGTGTAATACTCCGCCCCGCCCTTTCCATAGCAGTTGGCCCGGACGCCGGGGCAGGCGCCCCGCAGGCCCTCCGGCGCAAAGCGGCACAGCCGCACCGCCTGCCGGGCCTGCTCCGCCGTATCCACATTGGGGACGATGATGCCGGAGGCTCCGAAATCCAGGCACTTCTTGATCCAGGTGGCGTCCAGGCACGGCACCCGGGCCAGCATGCACAGGTCCGCCGCCTCACCGGCCCGGATCATCTCCGCCGTCCGCTCCACGCCGTAATAGGTGTGCTCCAGATCCACCGCCGCATACCGGAATCCGGCGTAGGCCGACGCCTCCAGGAATTCCGGGGCACCGGACTGCACAAACGTCCCCAAAAACGGCTTCTTTTCTTCCAACAGGCTGGAAAATGGAACTTTCATCTGCTGTAATACCTCCTGCCGCTATGTGATTTCTTTCGTTTCATTATAGCACACTTCTCCGGCAGCTCCAACGGATATTTGCGTCCGGGCGGAAAAACTTGCCGGCGCCGCTGGAAATTTCCGCTTTGCTCAGGTACAATGGGAACATCTACATCAGTCATAAGGAGTGGTCTCCATGCCCCAACCTCTTTCCCAGCGCACCGCCGACTTCACCGATTCCATCATTCGCCGGATGACCCGGGTATCCATGAAATACAACGCCGTGAACCTCTCCCAGGGGTTCCCGGACTTTGATCCTCCCCGGGCGATCTTGGACCGCCTGGCCCAGGTGGCCTATGAGGGCCCCCATCAGTACTCCGTTACCTGGGGCGCCCAGAACTTCCGGGAGGCCCTGGCCAAAAAGCAGTCCCGCTTCATGGGCCGGACCATTGACCCCGACAAGGAGATCGTGGCCACCTGCGGATCCACCGAGGCCATGATGTGCGCCATGATGACCGTCACCAACCCTGGTGACAAGGTGGTGGTCTTCTCCCCCTTCTATGAAAACTACGGTGCGGACACCATCCTCTCCGGGGCGGAGCCCATCTATGTGCCTCTCCATCCCCCGGCTTTCACCTTCGACGTGGACGAGCTGGAGGCCGCCTTCCGTCAGCACCCCAAGGCCCTGGTGCTGTGCAACCCCTCCAACCCCTGCGGCCGGGTGTTCACCCGGGAGGAACTTTTGACCATCGCGGAGATGGCCACCAAGTACGATGTCTACGTCATCACCGACGAGGTCTATGAGCACATCGTCTACGCACCCCATACCCACACCTACTTTGCTACCCTCCCCGGCATGTGGAACCGCACCATCTCCTGCTCCTCCCTGTCCAAGACCTACTCCATCACCGGCTGGCGCCTGGGGTACATCATCGCCCAGGAGGATATCATTGAGCGGGCCAAGAAAGTCCACGATTTCCTGACGGTGGGCTGCGCCGCTCCCTTGCAGGAGGCGGTGATCCCCGCCCTGGAATTCGGCCAGGACTACTATGACGAGCTCCTTGCCAAGTACACCCACAAGAAGGAGCTGTTTTTGAAGGGCCTGGACGATCTGCACATCGTCCACAACGACCCGGAAGGTGCCTACTACGTGCTGCTGGACATCAGCGAGTACGGCTACAGCAGCGACCTGCAGTTCTGCAAAAACCTGGCCCGGGAAGTGGGCGTGGGGGCCGTCCCCGGCTCCAGCTTCTTCCGGGAGCCGGTGAACCACCTGATCCGGCTGCACTTTGCCAAAAACGACGACACCCTCAACGAGGCTCTCAACCGCCTGGAGCGGATCCAGAAGCTGAAAAAGTAAAGGAAGTCCTGGGATACGGAACGAACCGTATCCCGGGACTTTTTTGCGCCGGTCCGCCGCCCCTTCACAGCTTGCGCCAGAGGGTCAGCATCATGGTGATAAAGCAGGCGCTGCCGCCCACCAGGTTGGAGATGGGCTCAGACCAGAAGACACCTTCCACCCCCATAAAGTTGGGCAGGATGAAGATGAGGGGCACCACCACCACCAGTTTGCGGAAGATGGAGAAGAAAATAGCGTAGCGGGCCCGGCCCAGCGCCGTGAAGGTGGACTGGCCGGAAAACTGCAGGGCCATGAAACAAAAGCCGAAGAAGTAAATGTGCATCATCCGGGCACCCACTTCCACCAGCTGGGGATTGTCGTTGAAGATCCGAATGAGCTCATGGGGGAACAAAAACACCACGCCCCAGGCCACCAGGGTATAGGCCACGCAGATGCCTGTGGTGAACAGGATGCCCTTTTTCACCCGCGCATTTTCCTTTGCGCCGTAGTTATAGCCCAACACCGGCTGGGCGCCGCCGGTGATGCCGTTGGCGGGCATGGTCATCACCTCCCGGACGGAGTTGATGACGGTCATGGCGCCGATGTACACATCGCCCCCCAGGCCGCTGAGGGCCCGGTTGTAGGCAAACTGGGTTACGCCGTTGGTAAAGGACATCATAAAATGGGAAAGGCCCAGCTGCACCGTGTCCTTGAGAATATCCGGCTGCCATCTGACGCATTCCCGCCGCAGCTTCAACAGTGCTTTTTTCCCCGTCAAAAACCGCATGACCCACCAGGTGGCCAGGATCTGGGAGATCACCGTGGCCACGGCCGCTCCCCGCACACCCATATTCAGTCCAAAGATGAAAAGGGGATCCAGCACCACGTTCACCGCCGCCCCGGCGGCAATGGTGATCATACCCGTGCGGCCGAAGCCCTGGCAGTTGATGAAGCCGTTCATCCCCAGGCTCATCATGGCGAAGAAGGTGCCCCAGATGTAAATGGCAAAGTAGTCCTTGGCATAGGGGAAGGTATCCTGGCTGGCGCCGAAGAGCCAGAGGATGGGATCCATAAACGCCACGCCGATGGCTGTCAGCACCAGGGCCGTCACCGCCAGCATGAAGCAGGAGGCGCCCATGATCCGCTCCGCCTGGGCATCCTCCTTCCGTCCCCGGGCGATGGAGCACAGGGGCGCGCCGCCCATGCCGTAGAGGTTGGTAAAGGCGGTGATGATATTGATGATGGGAAAGACGATGCCCACCCCGGTCAGGGCCAGGGAGGAGGCGCCGCCTCCGATCCGGCCAATGAAAAAGCGGTCCGTGACATTGTAGAGCACGTTCACCAGCTGGGCTATGGTCATGGGGATCGCCATTGCCAGAATATTGCGGGCCATGCTGCCTTTACTGAAATCATGCTCTTCTCCCACGGGATACGCGCTCCTCTCACGGTCCTTGTGACCTTGCCGGCATTGCCCCGCCCCGGGTCTCGCCTTTTGGAATACGGCGCAGATGCCTAATATATTTATATTACCATACGGCGGCCGCCCCGTCCATCCCCTCTTCCCCGCATACCGCGGGTTTTCTTCCGGAGCGTCAACCTGGGGTTCAGCGCATATCTGCCTTCTCGGGCGCATAGGATGGACCAACAAGAGGTGGGGAGTGAAGGTGTTTTGAAGGGGAACATGGAAGAGCGGGCTCAGCGCCTGGCGGAGTACATCATCGAAAACCGGACTACGGTTCGCGCCGCCGCGCAGAAATTCGGCATCAGCAAATCCACCGTACATAAAGATATCTCCGAGCGACTGCCGCGTTTCAACGGGCCGCTGTACCAGCAGGTCAAGGAGGTGCTGGAGGTCAACAAGGCCCAGCGGCATATCCGGGGCGGCATCGCCACCCGCAAAAAGTACCGCGGCCAGTAAGCTCGCGGCGGATACCATAAGCAACAGGTTGGAGGGATTGATATGGCTAATTGTTCTCGCGGCCGGGGCGGCCACACCGGGCCGGCACGTCCGCCTATGACGCCCACCGCGCCGGAACCTCCGGTGCGGCGCTGGCCTCATCCGGTGGAGGGCGCGGAGACCTGCCGCCCGGTGGATCCCGCGCTCCACTACATCCAGTGCGCGCTGTCTTATCAAAATCAGGTTCTCTCGGAGATCAAGACTCTGCTCCAGCAGATGGCCTCTCAGGAGGGAACGCCTCCGGAGGCAGGCTGAGCCGCCACCGCCGCGTCAGGGTGCAGCGATCTGCATACCCGGCGCGGCGGTGTGGATTTTCCTCTTGTGTTTTACAGGCGGGTACCGTATAATGGGAAAAGCGTTATGTAAATCGACAGACTTCACTACCGCGGCAGTGCCGCGTATGCAAGGAGCGTTGTTTCCCATGGCAAAGCGAACCCGCCGCCGTCGGCGCAGCTGGGGGCGGACTTTTCTTCTCATTGTATTTACAGCCGCCGCTCTCTACGCCGGTTTTCACTGTTTTTTTCGTCCCCCCGAGCAAAAACAGGACGAGGTCATCCCCGTCTCCGACACAGATACGGAACTGAGCGATCAGGAGCGGGCCGCCGCGGAGGCGGCCGCCGCCCACACCCGCCGCAAGGAAAACTTCTATACGATCCTGGTCTCCGGCGTGGACGATGGAAACGGCAACAGCGACACCAACATTTTGCTGGCGGTGGACGTGGCCAACGGATCCATTCACGGCGTCAGTATCCCCCGGGATACCAAGGCGGTCTGGAACGGAAAGAACCATAAGATCAACGCAGCCTACGGAAGCGGCGGGATGGAGAAACTGGCGGACACCGTCTCCGACCAGCTGGGCATCCCGGTGGATTACACCGTCTGCGTGAATCTCAAGGGCTTCGTGGCCCTGGTGGACGCCATCGGCGGCGTGGACTTCAACGTCCCTATCGACATGAATTATGACGACCCCTATCAGGATCTGTCCATCCACTTCTCCGCCGGCATGCAGCACCTGAACGGCCAGGAGGCCCTGGAGGTCGTCCGTTTCCGCCACAACAACGATGGGACAGGCTACGGCAGCGAGGACATCGGCCGGATGCAGACCCAGCAGGCATTTTTGAAAACGGTAGCCTCCAAGGCTTTGACCCTCTCCAACATCGACAGCCTGATCCAGGTGTTTTTCCAGTATGTAGACACAGATCTGACCATTGGGAATCTTGCTTGGCTTGCCGACAAGGTACTCTCCATGGGCACGGAGAACATCTCCTTCTCCACCCTGCCCAACGAGTGGCACTCCCCCTACATCTATCTGGATCAGGAAGCCACCCTGGATCTTGTGAACCAGTATCTCAATCCCTACGAGGAGGATCGGCTGCCCGAGGATCTGAATATCCCGTCCATGCCCTCCTGAGGCGCCGCCCCCATTTGACAAAGGAGGTTTTGCCCCATGCGCAAACGGATTGCTTCCCTGCTGCTGACCGTCTGTCTGCTTTTGACCACGCCGGTTCTGGCCGCTCAGGACACTTCGGAGAACTTTGTCCGCAGCCGCACCTACTCCGGCCAGTTTTCCGATGTGACGGAGGAATCGGTCTTTTATGACAATGTGGCGGCGCTTTACGAGTACGGGCTTTCCGTGGGCAAGGGCGACGGCACCTTCGGGCTGCAGGACACCATGTCCGTGGGGCAGATTGTGATCTTTGCCGGGCGTATCCGCAGCCTCTACCGCACCGGCGACCCGGAGGCTGGCGCCTCCGCCTACACCGCCGGCAGCACCTATCCCTCCCAGCCCTACCTGCTCTATCTGCAAGGGGAGGGCGTGCTGGGCACAGAGCTGGACAGCGCCTGTGCCGCCGGGACTCCCGCCACCCGGGCCCAGGTGGCCCATGTGCTGGCAGGCACCCTCCCCGTTGAAGCCCTGCCCCTCATCAACGATGCTATGGTGACGGAGGGCTACGCCACCCGCCGCTACATCACCGACGTCACGGAGTACACCCCGTATTTCCGGGACATCCTGACCCTCTACCGCGCCGGCGTCTCCATGGGCTCCGATGAGACCGGCTCCTACCTGCCGGACGCCCTCATCACCCGGGGCGCGGCGGCTGCCATGCTCACCCGCATGGTGGATCCGTCCCTGCGGGTGACGCCGGATTGGGACATCGTTCCCGCATGGAGCGCCGAAGGCCGCACCCTGGCCAGCCTGGTGGAACCGGGCACTTACATCGCCGCGCCCACCACCCGCTCCCAGCTGGATCAGAGCATCCGCTACATGCTCTCCTCCGGGGAAAACGTCCTGACCCTCCGGTATCCCGGGGGGCTCTCCGCCTCCAGTGCCCGGTCCGTCATGGAGGCCGCCTTGTCTGTGGTCAAGACCTATTGCGAGCAGTGCTACAATGCCGTATCCTGCACGTATACCCCCGCCGGAGACATCACCCTGACCTTCTCTGCCGCCAGTGCCGGCAGCGACATTGATTTTTACCGCACGGAAACCATGGCCGCCGCCATCAGCATCCACGACCTGCTCTGGGGGCAGGGGGCCATCACTGCCGATATGACGGAGCTGGAAAAGGCCCGGGTCTACTACACCTGGATCTGCGAGAACTGCACCTATGATTACAACGCCGATGAAAGCTCCCTGAGCCACATCGCCTATCGCCTCTTTATCGACTCCACCGCCGTGTGCGACGGCTACACCGGTGCCTACAACCTGCTTTTGAAGCTGGAGGGCATCGACTGCACCACCCAGGCCAACGACGAGCATATCTGGACGGTAGCAACCCTGGACGGCACCCAGGTTCATATCGACACCACCTGGGGGGACAGCGATGCCTTCATCAATTACAAGTATTTTGCCATGACCCCCGACCAATCCTGGAAACTGCATAGCTGGTAAAGGAAAAGACGCCCCCGGAGCTTTTGCTCCGGGGGCGTCTTCGATTGTTTACAGGTGATGATCCCGCAAAAGGCGCTTGGCCTGCTCCCACAGCTCGTCGCTGACGGTCTGCACCACCACCACTTTGTTCACCAGTTCCGGCAGGGCCTTCACCACCTCCGCCTCCACCAGCGTCTCATTGGTGAGGTCCGCCGAGGGGCACCCGGCGCACTGGCCCAGCAGCTTCACATACAGCACGCCGTCGGCCAGATGGTCGATCTGGATCTCACCTCCGTGGGCGTGCAGTGCAGGGCGAACCTTCTCCTCCAAAACGGCCTCGATTTTCTTCAGATCCTCATGCATGATCCCCATCCTCCTTTGTCTCATCCGCCCGGGCCGCGGCGATCTCCTCCCGGATGCGGCGGCGGGTGTCATCAAAAAGCAGCTCCCGGTTGTGGCGGAAGTAGGCGTCGCAGCCGAAGTTCTCCACAAACCAGCTGGTATCCTGGCCGGCGGTGATCTCCGTGACAAAGATCACCAGCTCCTGGCCCTGGCCGAAGGTCTCCTCCAGGAAGCGGAAGGCGTTGTCCATCTGGTCGCCGCAGGTCTTCCCCAGCTCCGCCCGGCGGTCCACTTCCTCCCGGAACCATGCCCGCACCCGGTCCATGGCGTCATCCCCGGAGACACCTTCCTCCCGCAGCCGCCGCTGGTAGTCCTCCAGGGCGTTGATCTCCCGCTGGGCAAGATCCCGGGCCTCCTTTTGCAGCTGCCCGGCCTCCGCCGCCCGCTTGAGCTTCTCCCGCCGCTGCCAGACCAGCTGGCCCAGCAGGGGCTCCGCCTCTGCATCCGGCAGCTTTTCGCGGAACTCCGTCAGGGCCGTATGGAGCGCCTCCGTCAGGGTGTCCTGGCGGCGGGTGTTCCGGGCGGCCTCCGTCAGGCGGGAGAGCATGAGGCCCATCACCGAGAATTTTTCATCAAAGGGTGCCGCCCGCAGCTCCAGCACGGTGATGCCCGGCCAGTCCCCCCGCAGGATATCGTCCACATGATAGGTCTTCTGATACTTGTAGTAGAGCTCCAGATACCCGGCAAAATCCCTTGCCACGGCGGGCAGCTGGATATACTGGCCGATGACCTGCCGGTCCACCCGCAGTCCCAGCTTCTCGTAGGCATAGATCATTTCGCTCAGGTCCTCCCAGCCCCGGGCGGTGGCAAACTGCAAGCCGTCCACCGTGGTCTCGATGCGGTAGAAATTCTCCTTGCGGATATCGAGATAGGAGATGATGGCCCCGTGAAGTCCCCGGGCGCGGGCGTACTCCTTCCAGACGGCGAAGTCCTCCTCCACGTCGATGCGCTTGACCCGGTCCAGCGTCACCACATCGAAATCCCGGACGGACTTGTTATACTCCGGGGGGTTGCCCGCCGCCACGATGAGCCAGCCCTCCGGCAGCTTCTGATTTCCGAAGGTCTTGCACTGGAGAAACTGCAGCATCATGGGAGCCAGGGTCTCGGAGACGCAGTTGATCTCGTCCAGGAATAAAATGCCCTCCCGGATGCCCGTGCGCTCCATCATCTGGTACACGGAAGAGAGGATCTCGCTCATGGTGTACTCCGTGACGGAGAACTCCTGCCCGCCGTAGGTGCGCTTCTCAATGAAAGGAAGGCCCACGGCGCTTTGCCGGGTATGATGGGTGATGGTGTAGGCCACCAGGCCCACGCCGGTCTCCGCGGCGATCTGCTCCATGATCTGGGTCTTGCCGATACCCGGAGGGCCCATCAGCAGCACGGGCCGCTGGCGGATGGAGGGGATGAGGTAGTTGCCCAGCTCATCCCGGGTCAGGTACGCCTTGAGGGTATTGGTGATCTCCTGCTTTGCCTGTTTGATGTTCATATCCGTATACTCCTTATAACTGGGGCAGCTCCTCCCAGTCTATCTCATCGGGGAATTCCTCCGCCGCCTCCCGGCGGGCCTTCTCCAGCTCCGGCACCGTCAGCACCAGGCGGATGGCCCAGGGGGGCATCTTCACGGAAAGGGGCGGCTCCTCCAGCAGCACGAAGGCCGTGTCCCAGGCGGGACGCTTTTTTGGGTAGATGCCCATGCCGTCGGTAAAATACACCAGCCCCCGCAGACTGGTAAAGGCCCCCTCCTTGCGCAGCCGCTCCACATGCTCGAAGACCGGGCGGAAATCCGTGGCGCTGCCGCCGGTGAGCTGGAAGTTGTCCATATAAGTCTTCAGCTGCTCCAGATCATGGATCTCCGTATCGGAGCGGATCTGGTCATCGCACTGGATGATGCGGATGTTCACCTTCCGGGTGAAGGTCTCTGTGGAGCGCAAAATGGCGTAGGTGCACGTGAGAAACGCCCGCACCAGCTCACCGGAGGTGGACATGGAGGTGTCCACGGCGATGACAAAGTCCTCGATGCGCTTTTCCTCTTTCGTCTCCGGCGGTTCCACCAGGGGCATATTGCCGTAGAGGGAGAGGCCGTAGGTGTAGAAGATATAGTCGAAGGCGTCGCCGTCCACCTCCATGACCTCCCGGGGTACCGCGAAGCGCCGCAAAAATGCCCGGTAGTCCACGTCGTCCCGGACCGCCACCCGCACCTGCTCCAGCACCGCCTCGCCGCCGGTGGCGGTGCCTGCCAGTACCGTCTCCATGCCCGTGCGGGTCCGGTCGGAGCGGTCCTTCCACTTTTCGTCCTGGCGCTGGCGCTGCTTCTGGTCCTCCTGGCGCTCCGGATCCCAGAGGCCGTGGTCATCCACCAAAAACGCCCGCTGCAGCCGGGCCAGCTCGTACTCCGGCAGGTCCTGCCGCAAGAGATACCGGTAGATGCCCTCGGCGGTAAGGACCTTCATCTCCCGGCGGCACTCTCCGTAGAACTTCTGCTTGGCGGGGACGATACCCTCCCGCAGGCAGGGGTAGTCCAGCTCATCCAGAATACTCTCCACCGCCGCGTCGCACGCAAGGTCCCACAGCTCCGGCATCTTGCCGTGCTTTTTATAGATATGGCGCAGCATGCAGTGCAAAATCACGTGCAAATACGCCCGGTTCACCGCCGTGGGAGTGCGCAGGTACCGCTCCGCCAGGAAGCTGCCGTCATAATAGAGGGTCTCCCCGTCGGTGGCAAGGGACACCGTCATCCCGCCTCCCGGGGCAAAGGCCAGGGAGCACAGCGCCACATCCAGATAGGGCAGGTTCAAATACAGCTCGTTGCGGGCGCTTTGCAGGATCTCCAGGCCGATTGCCGTCAGATCCTTCCCCGCCGGGGCCTGCTGCCGCGTCTCCTCCATGGTTCCTCCTTTGTCATCCTGGTATCTCACAGGTCAAAGCTGCGCACCGCCGCCGGCGGAAAGCGCCGGTGCTGCTCCTCCAGCAGCATGGCCACCGCCTCTGGCACCTGCATCTCCCGGGCCAGGGCGCAGGCGGCGGAGAGGGTCTCCCGGTCCGGCTGTGTCTGCTCCAACAGGGCGTGCAGCCCCGTCAGGTCCCGCTGCTCCAACAGCCACTGCGCCGCCTCCCGGACATGGGCAGCCAGGTATGTGCGGTACGCCTCCTGCGCCCGCTCCGTCAGCTCCGCCGGATACCGCAGCCGCCACCAGGCCAGCCGCACGGCGCAGCCGTCGTCGTGCTCCACCCCCAGAAATTCCTTCCAGAGGGCGTCGTACTCCTTTAAGGAGAGCTTCTTGTTGCGGAAACAGTGGTGATAGGGGTAACCCGCCCCATAAATATTGTAGTCAAAGTGGTGGGCGGGGCAGTTCTCCTCGTAGACCTCCACATACTCCGGAAAGATCAGCCGCACCTGCCCGCCGTCCGCCTCCCGGATGGTGACGTCCAGCTCCCGGCTCAGCTCGTCGGCAAAGTAGGCCAGGGTCTCTCCCTGCTCCCCCACCCGGGTGAGATGGAAGGTATCCAGGCAGCGGCAGTTCATCAGCGTGCCGCCGCCCCAGAACCGCACCCCGTCGTGGAGGGAGAGCTTTTTCAGTGCGGCGCAGTTGAAGAGGGCGTAGTCCCCCACCCGCTCCAGGGCGGAAGGCAGCGTCAGCTCCTGCATTCCGGCGTTGGTCCACCCCTCCTCCGCCGGGGCGCCGCAGGTCACCAGGACCTCCTCCCCCTGCACAGGAGCGGCATTGGGGGAGAGGGCGTGGGGCCCCAGGGCCGTCACCGGCAGGCCGAAGAGTTCCTCCGGCAGCACCGCCCGGGGATCGCAGGTCACCGCCTGCAAGATCGTGATACCCGACGGCTCCCGCCGGATCACCAATTTCCAGTTGCTCAAACCGCTGACGGTCTCCACCTGCCCGCCCCCCTTTCTTACGGCTGGTAGTTTATCACATCTCGGCGGGTTTTCCTAGGTGCAATCCCCACAAAAGAATTTTTTGGGAAATTCACGGAACCCCCTTGACAAACTGTGCATACTGTATATACTGTACATGTACAGTACGAACGGGGGATTTCCATGGAACTCATTATCCGAAACACCACCAACCAACCTATCTACGAGCAGATCAGCTCCCAGATCAAAGCCCAGATCATCGCCGGGAAGCTCTCCCCGGGGGAGGCCCTGCCCTCCATCCGGGCTCTGGCCAAGGATCTGAAGATTTCCGTCATCACCACCAAGCGGGCCTATGACGAGCTGGAGGCGGACGGTTTTCTCTACACGGTAGCCGGAAAGGGCTGCTTTGTGGCGGAGAAAAATCTGGACCTGGTGCGGGAGCAGCAGCAGCGGGAACTGGAGGACCACCTCCGCGCCGCCGCCGCCCTGGCCAGAAGCTGCGGCGTCTCCCGGGAAGAGCTCTCGGAGATGCTGCGCATACTCACCGAGGAGGATACGGATCTATGAATGCCATTGAACTGTCCCACATCAACAAGCGCTTCGGCTCCTTTGCCATCCGGGACCTGAGCCTGGCGGTGCCCCAGGGCACCATCTGCGGCCTGGTGGGTGAAAACGGTGCCGGAAAATCCACCACCATCCGCCTTCTCATGGGGGCCCTGCGGCCTGACAGCGGCGCCGCCTCCGTTCTGGGAACGGACGTGTCCGCCCCGGCCTTCCGGGCAGTGAAGGAGGACATCGGCGTGGTGATGGACGAAGCCTATTTTCCCGAGGTTCTCAGCGCCCGGCAGGTAGGCCGGGTGATGGCAAAGACCTACCGCCGCTGGAATGATCAAACCTACCAGGACTTTCTCCGCCGGTTCGACCTGCCGGAGAAAAAGCAATTCAAGGACTACTCCCGGGGCATGCGCATGAAGCTGGCCATCGCCGTGGCCCTCTCCCACGACCCCAAGCTCCTGGTGCTGGACGAGGCCACCGCCGGCCTGGATCCCATCGTCCGGGACGAAGTGCTGGAGCTCTTCAACGACTTTACCCGCTCTGAGGACCACTCCATCCTCATCTCCTCCCACATTCTCTCGGATCTGGAGAAGCTGTGCGACTACATCGCCTTTTTGCACCAGGGGCAGCTGCTCTTCTGCGCGGAAAAGGACGCCCTGCTGGAGGAGTATGCCCTCTTTACCGGCACCGCCGACCAGGCGGAGAGCCTGGATCCGGAGGCCGTGGTGGGCCGGGAGAACGGCGCTTACGGCGCTGTCAAATGTCTGGTGAAACGGGATCGGGTGCCCGCCACGCTGACGCTGGAGCGGCCCACGGTGGAGGATGTCATCCTCTTTATGGTGAAAGGAGCAAAGGAAGCATGAGCGCACTGCTGATGAAGGATTTCTACCTGCTGTGGAAACAGCTGAAGGCCTTTTTGGTCATCATTCTGGTGTTCTCCGCCATTCCCGGCGGGTACAACACCGTCTTTGCCGTGGCCTATGCCGCTATGCTCCCCTATTCCTGCATTGCCTATGACGAGCGCAGCAAATGGGATCAGCTGGCGGCCATGATGCCCTACTCCACCCGGCAGCTGGTGCTCAGCCGCTACGTGCTGGGCTGGATCGCCGGGGCGGCAGCCTGCGGCATCTCTCTGGTGCTCCAGGAGATCTTCTCCCTGTTCCTGGACAGCCATGTTTATCCCTCTTCTCTGCTGGTGTCCTTTTTTGCCTGCATCGCCATCATGGCCATCACTCTGCCGCTGATCTTCCGCTTCGGGGTGGAGCGGGGCCGGCTCCTCATGTTTTTTCTGATCTTCCTGGTGTGCGGCTCTGCCGGTGCCTTGGGCGGCATCACAGAGAACTATTCCGGGGCCCTTCCGGCTCCCGTGTGGCTCATCGTCCCGGCAGCCCTGGTGCTCACCGCCGTGTCCATTCCCGTGTCCATCCGGTGCTATGCCCGCCGCAGCTGGTGAGGTGCCCCATGAAAGAAGACCACCCCGTCCCGGAGCCCACCGCCCAGGATCTGGCAGCCCTGCTGGATCTGCTCTCCCAGGCCCTGATGGGACGATAAGCGCACAATAAACCCCCGGAGACGTGCATGCGTCTCCGGGGGTTCTTTTGGTTTGATCCCTCTCAGCCCCACATGGCGGAGAGGGTGGGAATGACCTGCTTTTTTCGGGACATCACCTTGGGCAAAAAGGCAGAGTTTTCGGCGTTTTTCAGATTGAAGGCCTGGCGGATGGGCTCTTCGTTGCCGGTGAAGATCAGCTGCGTGCCCTCCAGCAGCACGTCGGTGATCATCAGCACCACCATCTCCAATCCCCGGGCCTTGCGGTTTTTCTCCATGGCCGCCAGGAACTCCTCCTTGCGCTTGAGGAGCCGGTCGGAATCCATGCAGGTGATCTGGCTCACCGCCAGGGTGTGGCCGGCGATGTGGAACTCCTTGTAGTCCGTACCCAGCATGGCCTCCACGCTCTTGTCGTCCCCGCTGGTGGCGGAGAAGATGGCCTTGCCCAGATCCTCCAGGGAGACATTGGCGATCTTGGCCATCCGGGTGGCCACATCGATATCCCGCCGGGTGCAGGTGGGGGATTTGAACATGACGGTATCCGACACGATGGCCGAGGCCATAAGTCCCGCCATCTTTGCGGTGGGCATGAGGCCCTTTTCCTGATACATGCCCGCCACGATGGTGGTGGTGGAGCCCACAGGTTCGTTGCGCACATAGATGGGGTTGCTGGTCTCGATGTCCGCCAGGCGGTGGTGGTCCACGATCTCCAGGATCTCCGCCTGCTCCAGTCCGTGGACGGACTGGGCCCGCTCGTTGTGGTCCATCAGCACCACCCGCTTGCGGCGGGGACGCAGCAGATGGAAGCGGGACAGCGTGCCCACCACCCGCTCCTCCTCATCCAGGATGGGGTAGGCCCGGAAGCGGCTTTCCAGCACAGCGTCCTTGACGTCGTCGATGTAGTCGTCCAGATGGAAGCACACCAGGTCCTTGCTCTTGCAGATGCTGGAGATGGGCAGGGCGTGGCAGATGAGCCGCACCGCCCGGTAGGCGTCAAAGGGCGTGGAGATGATGCACGTCTCCCCGTCTGTGGCCACCAGCTCCGGCGACACCTCCGCCTGGCAGACGATGACGCAGCTGACCTTCTTCTCCAGGGCCCGGCGGATCATATCCGGCTGATCGCCGCAGATGACGATGCTGTTTTCGTCAAAGGACACCAGATTCTCCCGGCTGGCCGGCAGGGCGATGATGACCTCGCCGGAGAGCATGTCCCGGATCTGGCCGTCCTCGTTGAGGATCTTGCCCTCCAGCACCGACAGCAGGTTGTAGACCGGCACCTCCCCCACCTGGGGATTGCGGACAGAAGACATATCGTAGTTCGCCACGTCTCCGGCAGAGAGCATGCCGTACAGGGTGCCGTCCTCATTGGTGACCGGCAGGGCGGAGATCCGCTCCTTCTGCATGGTCTGCCAGCCCCGGCTGATGGTGGCGGCGGGAGAGAGCGTGGGGGGCGTGTCGTAGTCCAGATCCCGCACCTGGGTACGCACGTCGGTCAAAAGCCGCGGCGGCTGGAAGCCGAAGCGGTCCAGCACAATCTGAGTCTCATCGCTGATCTGCCCCAGACGGGCGGCCTTGTAGCGCCGGTCTCCCAGAGCATTTTTCAGCGCCGCGTATGCCATGGCGGAAATCACGGAATCCGTGTCCGGGTTCCGGTGTCCGGTGATGTAAATGGTATCCATATCCTCTTCCTCTCCCGGGATGACCCTCATCCCTTTCGATCTTGTTTTTTCCGTATGATATTATGCTGCCCTGGGGCGGCTTTGTCAATCGCCAGCCTTGCGAATTTGTTGCGCAAAAGCTCCGTAATTTGGTAATTTTGCCGCACAATTTCCGTTAATTATCCGGTAAACGATTGCGGCAATCGATTGCTGCCGATAGGGGACAAAGGAGCCGGGGCACAGGCATCCGCCTGCGCCCCGGCTTCCCGGTCTTACAAAATCATCAGTTCCTTGGGGGCCAGGGTAATGTCGGTGCAGCCCCCCTCCGTCAGCACCACCACATCCTCGATGCGCACCCCCAGCCGTCCCGGCAGGTAGATGCCCGGCTCCGCGGAGATCACCGCTCCCACCGGCAGGGGCTTGTCATTGCCCGGCGTGGCGTTGGGGGCCTCGTGGATCTCCACGCCCACGCCGTGACCGAAGCTGTGGCCGAAATAGGCCCCGTAGCCCGCCTGCTCAATGATGTCCCGGGCGGCGCCGTCCACCGCCCGTCCTGTGGCTCCGCCCCGGGCGGCGGCAATGCCCGCCTTCTGGGCGGAGAGCACCGTGTCGTACACCCGGCGCATCTCCTCCGTCACATGGCCCACCGCCACGGTGCGGGTCATGTCGGAGCAGTACCCGTGGTAGATACAGCCGAAGTCCATGGTGACAAACTCGCCGGCCTGCACCGCCCGCTCCGAGGGCACCCCGTGGGGGAGGCTCCCGTTGGGGCCGGACACCACCACCGGGTCAAAGGACATGTTCTCCGCCCCCAGGTGGAGCATCAGGTACTGCAGCCGGGCGGCGATCTCCTTTTCCGTGACGCCCGGGCGGATCTCCCCCAGGATCTGCGCAAAGGCCTGTTCGGCGATCCGCTGGGCGGCGATCATGGCCTCCAGCTCCTCCGGATCCTTCACCGTCCGCAGCTGCCACAAAAGGTCCGTGGCAGGCACCAGCTCACAGGAGAGGGCCTTTCCGTAGGCCTCCCGCTCCCGGACGGTCATATAGGCATCCTCAAAGCCCAGGCGGCGAATGCCCTCCTTTTGTACGATCTCCTCCGTCAGCACACCGTAGCCCCGTCCGGCACCGGTCTCCAGCAGCTCCGCCCGGACGCAGCGGCCCGCCGCCTCCGTGTAGCGGGAATCCGTCATATAATAGGCGCCTTTCCGGGTCACCAGCGCCACGCCGTCGGTGCCGGCGCTGTGGAAGCCGGAGGCGTAGAAGCGGTTGGCCTCCCCGGTGACCAGCATGCCATCCAGGCCCAACTCCTCCAGCCGGGCGGAGATCTTCTCAAAATGATCCATTGCAACCTCCTCAGACGGCACACGCCGTGCCGTCTTATCCGCAATTTTTTCCCACTATAACACCGCCCCAACCCCCTGTCAACGGCACGGTCAGGCTGGGACTTTAACCCGCAGCTTCCGCATTTTTCCACATTCCCCCGGTTTCTATGCCGCCATTTTGGTGAAAATGACAGTTGACTTTATCTCTTTAAAGCTGTATGTTGTAAAAGAAATCTACAGCCGGAGGAACCGGCGGAAAGGAGCACACGCCATGATGATCTTCCGCAGCCGCACCCTGGGTTCTTACCGCTTTACCAAGGTCCGCTTTGCGGGCCGCTATTACCGTGCACAAACGCAATCCCGTCCGGCTAACAGATGATTTCCCGCTTTCCTTTGTAAGAAGAGCGGCTCTGTTTTCGGACAGGGCCGCTTTTTTGATTTCCCCCGCAACTTCCATGAGAAAAGGAGAATTGTGATGAAAAAGAAGCTCTTTGCATGTTTGCTCTCCGCCGCCATGGTTCTGAGCCTGGCCGCCTGCGGAGGCACCACCGAAACCGAAACCACCGACACCGAAGGCTCCGACTCTGAGGGCCAGACCTACACCATCGGCGTGATCCAGCAGATGCAGCATGAGGCGCTGGACGCCGCCACCCAGGGCTTCCAGGACGCCGTAGCCGAGCTCTTCGGCGACCAGGCCTCCGTGGAGGTCCAGAACGCCTCCGGTGAGGCGGCCAACTGCTCCACCATTGTGGGCAGCTTCGTCTCCTCCGGTGTGGATCTCATCATGGCCAACGGCACCACCGCCCTGCAGTCCGCTGCCGCCGCCACCACCACCATCCCCATCCTGGGCACCTCCATCACCGAGTACGGCGTGGCCCTGGGCATTGACGGCTTCACCGGCACCACCGGCATGAATGTCTCCGGCACTTCCGACCTGGCTCCTCTGGATCAGCAGGCCGCCATGCTGCAGGAGTGGTTCCCCGACGCCAAGAACGTGGGCCTTCTCTACTGCTCCGCCGAGCCCAACAGCCTCTATCAGGTAGAGACCGTCCAGGGCTACCTGGAGGAGATGGGCTACACCTGCACCCCCTACTCCTTCTCTGACTCCAACGACCTCTCTGCCGTGGCCACCAACGCCTGCGCCCAGAGCGACGTTCTCTACATCCCCACTGACAACACTGCCGCCACCAACGCCGAGCTGATCGGCAACATCGCCCAGTCCTCCGCCACCCCCATCATCGCGGGCGAGGAAGGCATCTGCTCCGGCTGCGGCGTGGCCACTCTGACCATCAGCTACTATGACATCGGCTATGCCACCGGCAAGATGGCCTATGAGATCCTGGTCAACGGTGCCGATCCCGCCGAGATGGAGATCGAGTACGCGCCCCAGTTCACCAAGAAGTACAACCCCGACATGTGCGATGCCCTGGGCCTGACGGCTCCCGAGGGCTATGAGGCCATCGGCTGAGGCTGATTTTTAAAAAAAGCGACAAAAGGCGGCGGAAAACCTTTTCTTTTCCGCCGCTTTTTGCTATGATGCCTTTTGGTTATCCATTTACACAACGGCCCCGACGGCGTGTCAGGGCAACAGGGAGGAATTTCACTTGAATATCATGCACCTGGTCAACGCCCTGCCGGGCGTTGCGGCCCAGGGCCTCATCTGGGGCATTATGGCCATCGGCGTCTACCTGACGTTCCGCATTCTGGATGTAGCGGATCTGACGGTGGACGGCACCATGGCCACCGGCGGCGCCACGTTCATCATGCTGACCATGGCCGGCGTCTCCATGCCGCTGGCCCTGCTGGGGTCGTTCCTGGCGGGCATGGCCGCCGGCTTTGTCACCGGCTTTTTCCACACCGTATGCGGCATTCCCGCCATTCTGGCAGGCATTCTCACCCAGCTGGCCCTTTACTCGGTGAACCTCAGGATCATGGGGCAGTCCAACCAGCCCGTCAGTTCCCGGGAGTACGACCTGCTGGTGAACCAGCAGAACGTCTCCGTGGTGAGCCTGGAGAACCCCATCTTCATCTCCGCCGTGTTTGTGGCCCTCATCATCGCGCTTCTCTACTGGTTCTTCGGCACGGAGCTGGGCGCCTCTCTGCGGGCCACCGGCTCCAACCCCAACATGTCCCGGGCCCAGGGCATCAACACCAGCTTCACCACGGTGCTGGGCCTGATGATCTCCAACGGCCTGGTGGCCCTCTCTTCCGCGCTGCTGGCCCAGTACCAGGGCTTTGCGGACGTGAACATGGGCCGGGGCGCCATCGTCATCGGCCTGGCCGCCGTCATCATCGGCGAGGTGATCTTCGGCAAGCTCTTCCGGAACTTCGCCCTGAAGCTCTTCGCCGTGGCTATCGGCTCCATCCTCTACTACCTGGTGTGCCAGGTGGTCATCTGGCTGGGTCTCAACACCAACGACATGAAGCTCATCACCGCCTTGATCGTGGCCATCTTCCTGACCATCCCCAACTGGAAGGGCAAGGTCTTCCGCCCCCGGGCCAAGGCCATCTCCGCTGCGGCGGCAGACGATCAGAAGGGAGGCAGCCAGGATGCTTGAACTGAAAAACATCTGCAAGACCTTCAATCCCGGCACCGTCAATGAGAAAAGGGCCCTGACGGGGCTGAACCTCACCCTCAACGACGGGGACTTCGTCACCGTCATCGGCGGCAACGGCGCCGGCAAGTCCACCATGCTCAACGCCGTGGCAGGCACCTGGATGGTGGACAGCGGCTCCATCCTCATCGACGGAACCGACGTCACCCGCCTGCCGGAGCACAAGCGGGCCGCCTTCATCGGCCGTGTGTTCCAGGATCCCATGATGGGCACCGCCCCCACCATGCAGATCGAGGAAAACCTGGCTCTGGCCGCCCGCCGCGGAGAGCGCCGGGGCCTGGGCTGGGGCATCACCAAGGCGGAGCGGGCCCAGTACCGGGAGATGCTCCGTCGGCTGGACCTGGGCCTGGAGGATCGCCTCACCAGCAAGGTTGGTCTGCTCTCCGGCGGTCAGCGCCAGGCGCTGACGCTGCTGATGGCCTCCTTGAAAAAGCCCAAGCTGCTGCTGCTGGACGAGCACACCGCCGCTCTGGATCCCAAGACTGCCGCCAAGGTGCTCTCCCTCTCCGACCAGATCGTGGAGGAAAACCATCTGACCACCATGATGGTGACCCACAACATGAAAGACGCCATCGTCCATGGTAACCGCCTTATCATGATGTACGACGGCCACATCGTCATCGACGTGTCCGGCGAGGACAAGAAGAAGCTGACGGTGCCCGACCTGCTGGCCCTGTTCAGCAAGGTCAGCGGCTCCGATGAAGCCGACGACAAGATGCTGCTCTCCTAAGCCGCTGACCTGACTGCGCCTCGCGCAGGCGCGCCTTTTGGCGCGTGCAAGCGGTTTGCCGGAGGCAAACCCTTGAACCGGGGCGGATTCACTTCGCCCCGGTTGGTTCCATCCAGGGCTTCCGGTCGGCGAAGCCGGCTGGGATCAGCGGCTCCGGCGAAGCCGACGACAAGATGCTGCTCTCCTAAAAAGGCAATTCGTACCCATTCTGGGGCCATTTTCCACAATGGCCCCAGAATTTTTCTTTTGTTCTTTATCTGTTTAAATAAAAAACGCAAATTTTCCGGATAGGGGTTGACATTTCCCCCGCCGCCGCATATAATGCAAACAATCAAGCAAAACCGATGAGCAAGAGGAGTACCCGTTTCGGTCACCTTTCAGAGAGCTGCGGATGGTGGGATCGCGGCAGAGAACGGTTCGGGGAATGGACTTGCGAGGGCAGAGCGAACAGCCATCGGCTCAGTAGCTGCTGACGGGATCCGCACCCGTTATCCAGGCGGCACGGATGATCGTCCGTGGAACGAGCGGGCGCTATGCGTCAACTTGGGTGGTACCGCAGGATTTCAGTCTTGTCCCAATCTTGGGACGGGACTTTTTTTATTGTCCGGAAAGGAGCGTTCTCTATGAAATTATATACGAAGCGATGGCGGCGCCTCAGCTGATGTTTCCAGACTGCGCGACAGCTTCCCCTTTGATAAAATATCTGATATGATTGGAGAGAACACCATGAAAACTTTGAAGAATCTCATCGCCGCCATCCTCACCCTCACCCTGGTCCTGGGCCTCACCGCCTGCGGTAGCTCCAGCAGCAGCGAAACCTCCGCCGAAAGCGGCGGCGAGTCCGCCACCTATAAGATCGGCATCTCCCAGTACGGCGAGCACGGCTCCCTGGACAACTGCCGGGAGGGCTTCCTGGAGGGCCTGGCCCAGGCGGGTATCGTGGAGGGCGAGAACCTGGAAGTTCTCTACGAGAACGCCCACTTTGACAACCAGATGACCACCCAGATCGGCCAGACCTTCTCCGCCGCCGACGTGGACCTGATGGTGGGCATCGCCACTCCCTCCGCCGTGGCCTGCTACAACGCCGCCGAGGATAAGGACATTCCCGTGATCTTCACCGCCATCACCGACCCCGTGGAGGCCAACCTGGACTCCGGCAACGTCACCGGCACCTCCGACGCCCTGCCGGTGGAGGGCCAGCTGAAGCTGATCCGGGCCCTGCAGCCCGACGCCGACACCATCGGCATCATCTACACCACCAGCGAGCCCAACTCCGTCTCCGCCATCCGCACCTATGAGGAGCTGGCCGGGGACTATGGCTTCACCATCGACGCCGTGGGCGTGGCCGCTCAGGAGGAAGTCACCCAGGCGGCGGACACCCTCATCTCCCGCGGTGTGGACTGCCTGTCCAACCTGACGGACAACAACGTGGTGGGCGTCCTCTCCGCCATTCTGGAGAAGACCAACGAGGCCGGCATCCCCATCTACGGCTCCGAGGTGGAGCAGGTGAAGCTGGGCTGCGTGGCCGGCGCCGGCATCGACTACGTGCAGCTGGGCATTCAGACGGGTCTGATGGCCGCCAAGGTCCTCACCGGTGAAGCGACCTGCGCTGACATGCCCTATGAGACCATCGAGAACTACGGCCTCTACATCAACTCCGACGCCATCGCCGCCATGGGCCTCACCGTTCCCGACGACATCGCCTCCCAGGCTCAGGAGTGCGCCGAATAACCTTCCCGCAACGCAATCCCGCCTTTCGCGTGCCGCACAGTCTGTGCGGCACGCAGGCGCGTTTTTCCATCTTCATTGATCAAGGAGACTTTTTATGAAGCTCATCACCTACCGCCTCCGCGGCGCGGAGCATGTGGGCGTCCAGACGGCGGACGGCACCGCCGTGGCTCCCCTGCCCTATCCCGATATGAACACCCTCATTGAGACCGCCTCCCTGGAGGAGCTGCGCTCCGCGGCCGCCGCAGCGGAGACCATCCCCATGGAGGAAGTGGAACTGCTTGCCCCCATTCCCCGTCCCCGGCAGGATGTCATCTGCCTGGGAATGAACTACCTGGACCACGCCCGGGAGGCCGCCCAGTACGACGCCGGAGCCTTTGAGAAGGAAAAGCCCGTGGCGGTGTACTTCTCCAAGCGGGTAACAGAGGCGGTGGCGCCGGAGGGCTTCATCGAAAGCCACACTGACCTGGTGGAGCGGCTGGACTATGAGTCTGAGCTGGCGGTGATCCTGGGAAAGACCGCCCGGAATATCCGGGGGGAGGACGCCGGGGACTACATCTTCGGCTACACCATTCTCAACGACGTCTCCGCCCGGGATGTGCAGACCGGCCACAAGCAGTGGTACTTCGGCAAGAGCCTGGACGGCTTCACTCCCATAGGCCCCTGCATCGTCACGGCCGACGAGATCGCCTATCCCCCGGCGCTGGACATCTCCGCCGCCGTCAACGGCGAGACGCGCCAGCACTCCAACACGGCACTGTTCATCACCTCCATCGGCCAGGCCCTGGAGGAGCTCTCCCGGGGCATGACACTGCTGCCGGGCACCATCCTCTCCACCGGCACCCCCGCCGGAGTGGGCATGGGCTTCGACCCGCCGAAATTTCTCAAGCCCGGCGACGTGGTGGAGTGCACCGTCCAGGGGATCGGTACCCTGCGCAACACCGTCCGCTGAGGAAGCCGCCCCAAAACGGCCTCTTTCGGGGGACACCGGTTTTATTTTCAATGTTTGCCGCCCGCCGCGGCGAAATGAGGGATTTTTATGGATTTTGTGGAGTTGCTCTCCGGCACCGTGCTCCAGGGATTGATCTACGCCCTGGTGTCCTTCGGTGTATACATCACCTATTCCATTCTGGACTTTCCGGATCTGGGTGTGGACGGCACGTTCCCCCTGGGAGCCGCCGTAACCGCCGTGCTGCTGACCCAGGGGGTAAACGCCTGGGCAACGCTGCCCATCGCTCTGGTGGTGGGTGCCCTGGCGGGGCTCATCACCGGCTTTGTCCACGTGCGGCTGCGGGTGCGCAACCTCCTGGCAGGTATCATCACTATGACAGCTTTGTACTCGGTGAACCTGCTGCTGGCGGGGTCCAACCTGACGGTGGACCGGGCCACGGACACCATCTTCACCTCCTCCCTGGCCACGGGACTGCTGGGAGATATGACCCTCACCGGCCGCAAGCTGGTGGTCTCGCTGGTGCTGGTGATCGTGGTGAAGCTGGTGCTGGACGCCTATTTCAAGACCAAGTCCGGGCTGCTGCTGCGGGCGGTGGGCGACAATGCCACCCTGGTGACCACCCTGGCCCGGGACCGGGGCAATATGAAGATCCTGGGTCTGATGCTCTCCAACGCCCTGGTGGCCCTGGGCGGGTGCATCGTCTGCCACGAGACTCGCAGTTACTCCGCTACCATGGGCACCGGACAGCTGGTGTACGGCCTGGCGGCCGTCATCATCGGCGTGTCCGCCTTCCGCTGGTATGAAAACTCCGGCGCCGCCCGGCATCTCCGGGACGTGAAGGGCCTGCGCTTCTTCGCCACCCCCCGGGGCACCACTGCTGTCATCGTGGGCAGCATTCTCTACAAGCTGTGCATCCAGCTGGCCATGCTGCTGGTACCCTCCAGCATGATGAAGTTCATTACGGCGGCGCTGTTTTTGCTGGTGCTGGTGGCCTCCGGCCGGAAAGGAGAGGAGATCATCCATGCTTGAAGTACGGGATATTACGAAGATCTATAACCAGGGCTCCCTGACGGAGCAGTGTCTCTTCGACCACTTCTCCCTCACCGTGGAGGAGGGGCAATTTGTGGCGGTAGTAGGCAGCAACGGCTCCGGCAAGACCTCCCTTTTGAACATCATCTGCGGCTCCATCCCCATTGAGGGCGGCGACGTCCTCATCGGCGGCAAAAGCATCGCGGGCCTCAAGGACTACCAGCGCTACGCCTCCATGGGCCGGGTATACCAGGACCCTGCAGCCGGCACCTGCCCCAACCTGACGGTGCTGGAGAACCTCTCCCTGGCAGACAACAAGGGCAAGCCCTTCGGCCTCACCCGGGCAGTGGACAAACGCCGGGTGGAGGCCTACCGGGAACAGCTGGCCTCCCTGGGCCTTGGGCTGGAGGATAAGCTCCAGGTGCGCATGGGGGCCCTCTCCGGCGGCCAGCGCCAGGCCATCGCCCTACTGATGGCCACCATGACGCCGCTGAAGTTCCTGATCCTGGACGAACACACCGCCGCCCTGGATCCCAAGACCGCCGAGATCATTATGGCCCTCACCGACAAGGTGGTGCGGCAAAAGCAGCTCACCGCCATCATGGTCACCCACAACCTCCGCTACGCTGTGGAGTACGGCGACCGGATCCTCATGATGGACCGGGGCCATGTGGTGCTGGACCGGGCGGGGGAGGAAAAGAAAAATACCTCCATCGACGACATCCTCTCCATCTTCAACCGCATCTCCATGGAGTGCGGCAACTGAACTCCGGCCCCGGCGGAACGGGTTGACAGCCCTCCGCCGGGGCATTATCATGGAATCATCATTTGCGGAAAGGCGGACACCCTATGGATATCGGCACATACCTCCCCTTTTGGAAGGAGCTTACCCCCCAACAACAGCAGGCCCTGAACTCCCAGGCCACGGTGCGGCATTTTCCAAAGGGCACTATGGTCTATGGGGGCGGCGGCGACTGCGCGGGGCTGATCCTTCCCACGCAGGGGCAGCTGCGGGTTTACCTTTTGACGGAGGAGGGCAAGGAGCTGACCCTCTACCGGCTGTTTCCCCGGGATCTGTGCCTCTTTTCCGCCTCCTGCATCATGCGGGGCATCCAGTTTGACGTACAGGTATCGGCGGAGCGGGACACGGAGGCCTTCCATATCCCCGCCCCTGTTTACGAACAGCTGATGCGCACTTCGGCGGCGGTGGCCAACTACACCAATGAGCTGATGGCCACCCGCTTTTCCGACGTCATGTGGCTGATGGATCAGATCCTCAGCAAGAAGATGGACAGCCGCCTGGCGGCGTTTTTGCTGGATGAGAGCCGTCTGGAGGGCAGTGCCTCCCTCCCCCTCACCCACGATCAGATGGCCCGGCACCTGGGCACCGCCCGGGAGGTGGTGACTCGGATGCTCAAGTACTTCCAGACGGAGGGGCTGGTGCGCCTGAGCCGGGGCGGCGTGGAGCTGACGGCACCGGAAGTGCTGGAGAAGCTGGCCAAAGACAGCTTACGGTGATTTTATCACGGAACCGGGCGGGCCGGTTCTGGTATCCTGTGGTCATTCGTTGACCGGGATGCCGGAGCGGCTCGCCCGGTACTTTTTTATGGGCGGAATGCGTATGGTAATGCATCTGCCGCAAGCAGGGAGGAATCGCAATGGCACGTAAACTGGCCCAAGTGGAGCAGCGCCGCTGTGTGGGCTGCGGATGCTGCGTCAAGGCCTGCCCCCTGGGGGCCATCGCCGTTCACAAAGGGCTGTATGCCGCTGTGGACGCTGCCCGCTGCGTGGGCTGCGGCCGCTGTGCTGCCGCCTGTCCCGCCGCCATCATCACCGTCATTCCAAGGGAGGAACCCGCATGAAGACCAAACAGCGCCACTGGTACGACTATCTCTGGATCGCCACCGCCGCCTATCTGATCCTGGGATTTTTCAACATTCTCTTTTCCTGGCTGGGCCTTTTGTGTTTCTTTATTCCGCTTCTCATGGCCATTTTCGGCAAGGAAAAGGGCTACTGCAACCGCTACTGCGGCCGGGGCCAGCTGCTGGAGCTGCTGGGCAGCCGGCTCAGCCGGCGTCTGCCGGTGCCCCGCTGGATCAGTTCCAAGGTGTTCCGGTACGGCTTCCTGATTTTCTTCCTGGCCATGTTCATCAATATGCTCTTCACCACCTACCTGGTCTTTGCGGGGCAGCGGGAGCTGGGCCAGGCGGTGACCCTGCTGTGGACCTTCCGCCTCCCCTGGTACTGGGCCTACCATGGAACCATCCTGGCCCCCTGGGTAGCGCAGTTCGCCTTCGGTTTTTACAGTGTGATGCTCACCTCTACGGTGCTGGGCCTTGTGACCATGGTATTCTTCCGCCCCCGCACCTGGTGCGTCTACTGCCCCATGGGCACCATGACCCAGCTGGTGTGCCGGGCCCGGGAGAGCGGCGGCGGCTGCTCCGGCGTCTGCTCTGAAAAAGCGTGATGTGCAGACGGCAGGCTACTGCCGACTTTCACGTGTGAATAGAATGCTCCAGGGCTACATACGCTACTTTCAGGTGATGCTCTGTGAAAAAATTCCCGTGGAAACCCTATGTATTCTGGATCCTTTTTACGGAGGCAGTGGGAGCACTCTCCGGCTGGCTGACCCGAGACGGCGCAAAGCACTACGGGGAGGCCATCGTGCAGCCGCCTCTCTCGCCTCCCGCCATCGTCTTTCCCATTGTCTGGGGCATTTTGTTCGCACTCATGGGGATCGGCGCAGCCCGGATCTATCTCTCCCCCCCATCCGCTGCCCGCTCCCGAAGCCTGCTGCTCTTTTTGGTACAGCTGGCCTTCAACTTCTGCTGGAGCCTTCTGTTCTTCAACCTGCAGCGCTTTGGCCTAGCCTTTGTCTGGCTGATGGTGCTGTGGGGGCTGATTCTCTGGATGATCCTGTCTTTCCGCAGGACAGATTCTCTGGCCGCATGGCTCCAGGTACCCTACTTTCTGTGGGTTACCTTCGCCGCCTATCTGAACTTCGGCGTGTGGCTGCTGAACCGATAACCCGGAAGCCAGCATCCGCGCGAAAAAGTCAGGAAGCCTTGCTGAAGGCTTCCTGGCTTTTGCAATATGGCGTCCCTGAGAGGATTCGAACCTCCGGCCTACCGCTTAGGAGTATGGCGTGCCGCTTGGTACATCGTCCGTTTCATAATTTGCCTTGTTGTTTTATCCGAAATTGTATTGCCTGGTTACTGGTCAATCTGCATAAAAATCCCTGTGATGCCGCCTCGTGACGGGGCGTTCAGAAAGTCAAATTAGCAAATTCTTAGCAGGAATGGTGTCTGACAGGGCCTTTCTCATCAGGGAAACCGGGCAGGTATGGGCAAAATGCCGACAAGAAACAGGAGTCAGATTATGAGTGCATCGGGCGGAAAGCAGACGCCGAAAAACAGAACCTACACCGTGGAGGACATAGCCGCTATTCTCGGCATTGGAAAATCCTCTGCCTATAAGCTCGCAAACTCCGGCGAGTTTCAGACGATCCGGATTGGAAACATGATCCGCATTTCCAGAAAATCTTTTGAGGATTGGCTGGGGATGGAGGAGAACGAGGAGTAAGTTTTCAAAATTCAAGGGAACAACTGAATACAGACCGGCCATCTGCCGGGGAACGCCATAGGCTACACAAACCTGTGGCGTTTTTTTATGCCCTGCCGAGGGTGCATGAAACTGTATGAATACGGGTGGGAAATCCCCTGTTTTTTTGCCTGTGGGCGGCAAAAGCGAAACCGCCCATATTCTTTCCCTTATGGGAGGCGGGACGGTGATACAGGGGCAAAAATCCACCGAAACGCACACTTTTCAAAACCGAAGGAAGGAGGTATCCAACATGGCGGTATTCCGCATTGA
>NZ_DAWBAJ010000007.1:0-18991 GCF_052306735.1 Dysosmobacter sp.
GCCTCCTCCAGCTTGCGGACGGTCTTCTGCAGGTCCACGATATAGATGCCGTTGCGCTCCGTGTAGATGTAGGGAGCCATCTTGGGGTTCCAGCGGCGGGTCTGGTGACCGAAGTGGACGCCCGCCTCCAGCAGGGCCTTCATGGATACGACGTTAGATGCCATAGTGTTTTGTTCCTCCAAATCAGATTTAGTTTGACCTCCGGCGGCTTCATCCCCTCTGCCAATCGGTTAAGACACAGACAGAAAGTCGACGCGCCGTGCGGAATGCTGAAATATAATACCACAACTGATCTGCCCAATGCAAGCATTATTTCCAAAAAATGAGGAAAAATCCAACACAAATTCCCCGGATGGCTACCGTTTTCGTCTTCCCCGGTGATCCGTCCCGTTTTCCCGGCGGGGAAAAGGCTTATCCACCAGGATCAGATCCTCCCCGATGCGCTGGATACACTCCCAGGGAATGTAAAACTCCTCCCGGGGACCGAAGAGCCCGAAAAAGCGGCAGGGCCCATAGACCACGATGGCGGCCACCTGCCCCTCCGGCAGGCGGATATCCACATCCGAGACGAACCCCAAGCGGCAGCCGTCGCAGACGTTGATGACTTCCTTACAGCGTAAATTCCGGATCCGGCACTGCACCACATCCGCCTCCCTTCTCTTCCTTTCATATATGCGCCTCCCGGGCCGTCCCATACACACAGGAAGCGACAAAAGCTTCCAGTATAGGAAAAATCGCCTCCGGCAATACTGGTTCGGGAAGTCTTCCCGGAACAAGGAGGCTGCATCGATGCAGGGAAAAGTGGAGATTGCGGGGGTCAACACCGCCAAGCTGCGGGTGCTGAAAAACGACGAGACCATGGCGCTTTTGAAACGCGCCAAGGCCGGCGACCAGGAGGCCCGCCGGGAGCTCATCGAGGGGAATCTCCGGCTGGTGCTCTCGGTGATCCAGCGCTTTGCCGGACGCAAGGAAAACGTGGATGATCTCTTCCAGGTGGGCTGTGTGGGCCTCATCAAGGCCATCGACAACTTCGACACCAGCCAGATGGTGCGCTTTTCCACCTACGGCGTCCCCATGATCATCGGGGAGATCCGGCGCTATCTCCGGGACAACAGCGCCATCCGGGTCTCCCGCTCCATGCGGGACACCGCCTACCGGGTCTTGCAGGTGCGGGACCGTCTGGTGGCGGAAAACCAGAAGGAGCCCACCGTGGAGCAGATCGCCCAGGAGCTGGACATTCCCCGGGAGGACGTGGTCTTCGCCATGGACGCCATTGTGGACCCGGTATCCCTCTACGATCCGGTGTACTCCGACAGCGGCGACACCCTGTGCGTCATGGACCAGGTCCGGGACAACAGGAACACCGACGAGGACTGGACGGACCGCATCGCCCTGAAAGAGGCCATGAAGCGCCTGGATCCCCGGGAGCGGCGGATCCTGTCCCTGCGGTTCTGGGAGGGCAAGACCCAGATGGAGGTCTCCGCAGAGGTTGGCATCTCCCAGGCCCAGGTATCCCGGCTGGAAAAGGGCGCCATCAACACCATCCGAAAAAGTCTATAAAAATACCGTGGCCGCCCGGCGGAACTTCCGTCGGGCGGTCCGTTGACGCTCCGGCCCTTTTGCGTTAAAATGGCAAAAACAGCAAGAAAAGCGAGGTTTGGTAGATGGACTATCAAAAGATCGTGGATTACCGCAACAACAACAATCCCTACGCCAAGCGCCTGGGCATCGTGGTGCAGGAGATCGGCCCCGGCTATGCCCGGGTCACCAAGACCGTGGAGCCGGAGGACTGCAACCCCATCGGAAAGACTCACGGGGGCGTCTACTTCTCCATGGCGGACACCGCCTGCGGCTCTGCCGCCGCCTCCTACGGCTATCTGGCCGTCACCGTCTCTTCCCAGTATAATTTCCTGCGCAGCGCCGTCCCCGGGGACACCCTCACCGCCCAGGCCCGGGAAGTCAAGCGGGGTAAGACCATCTGCGTCTTTGACGTGCGGATCACCGACCAGCAGGAAAAGCTGCTGGGGACCGGGTCTTTCACCTTCTATCTGCTGGATCAGAAAACCGACGTGTGACGCCGCTTTCCGAAAAACGCCGGAATCCCTTGCAATTTCCAGGAAGATTCTATATAATAATGTCCACTTTTGATTAATGTTCGACAGGAAGGATGAGCTGCCCATGGCAGAGGAGATCAAAACAACCCAGGAAGAAGCCCCCGAGAGCCGGAACTTCATCCACGCCTTTATTGAAGAGGATATCGCCCCCGGCGGCCAGTTTGAGGGCATGACCGTCCACACCCGGTTTCCCCCGGAGCCCAACGGCTACCTGCACATCGGCCACTGCAAGGCCCTGATCATCGACTTCGGCACCGCCGAGAAATTCGGCGGACTGTGCAACCTCCGGATGGACGACACCAACCCCGCCAAGGAGGACACCGAGTACGTAGACGCCATCAAGGAGGACATCCACTGGCTGGGCTTCGACTGGGGCGACCGCTTCTTTTACGGCTCCGACTACTTTGAAAAGACGTATGAGCTGGCGGTGGGCCTCATCAAAAAGGGCTTGGCCTACGTGTGCGAGCTGAGCCCGGAGGAGTTCAAGGCCAACCGGGGCGACATCGGCATCCCCGCCACCTCTCCCTACCGGGACCGCCCCATTGAGGAGTCTCTGGACCTCTTCGAGCGGATGAAGAACGGCGAGTTCCCGGAGGGATCCAAGACCCTACGGGCCAAGATCGACCTGAATAGCGGCAACTTCAACATGCGGGATCCCGTCATCTACCGGATCCGCTACATCGAGCATCACCGCCAGGGCACCAAGTGGTGCATCTTCCCCATGTACGACTTTGCCCACCCCATTCAGGACGCCCTGGAGGGAATCACCCACTCCCTGTGCTCCCTGGAGTATGAGGATCACCGTCCTCTCTACAACTGGGTCATCGAGCATGTGGATGTCCCCTCCCACCCCCGCCAGATCGAGTTTGCCCGTCTCGGCATCAACTACACCGTCATGTCCAAGCGCAAGCTGCGGGCCCTGGTGGAGGGCGGCAAGGTCTCCGGCTGGGACGATCCCCGGATGCCCACCCTCTGCGGTCTGCGCCGCCGGGGCTACACCCCCCAGTCCATCCGCAACTTCTGCGAGCGCATCGGCGTGGCCAAGACGCCCTCCACGGTAGACTACGGCTTCCTGGAGCACTGCCTGCGGGAGGATCTCAACGAAAAGGCCCAGCGGGTCATGGCAGTGCTGCACCCTGTAAAGCTCACCATCACCAATTACCCTGAGGGGCAGAGTGAGACCGTCACTGTGGAAAACAATCCCCTGGACGAGTCCGCCGGCACCCGGGCCGTCACCTTCTCCCGGAACCTGTGGGTGGAGGCCGACGACTTCCTGGAGACCCCGGTGCCCAAGTACAAGCGCCTCTTCCCCGGCGGCCCCGAGTGCCGCCTCAAGGGCGCCTACCTCATCACCTGCACCGGCTGCGTCAAGGATGAAAGCGGCAATGTCACGGAGATCCTGGCCACCTACGATCCCGAGAGCCGGGGCGGCAACCCCGCCGACGGCCGCAAGGTGAAAGGCGCCACCATCCACTGGGTGGACGCCGCCACCGCCGTGGACGCGGAGGTGCGTCTTTACGACTACCTCTTCTCCGACCCCAATCCCGATGCCGCCGACAAGGATTTCATGGAGTGTCTGAACCCCAACTCCCTGGAAGTCCTCACCGACTGCAAGGTGGAGGCCGGCCTGGCCAAGGCCCAGCCCTCCGACCGCTTCCAGTTCATGCGCCAGGGCTACTTCTGCGCCGACAGCAAGGATTCCGCCCCCGGCCATCTGGTGTTCAACCGCAGCGTCTCCCTGAAGGACAGCTTCAAGGTCTGATCGCGTAATTGAGAAAAGCTCCCCTGCGCCGAAAGGCGCAGGGGAGCTTTTGCAGATAGAAAGCGCCGCTGCGGCAGGCAGCGGCGCTTTGTTTTCTCAGTACAGCAGGTAGGGGGCCACCATGGACGCCAGCAGCGCAATGACCATGACCACCACCAAAATCAGCGCCACGGCGCGGGTACGTTTGTTCATTTGGGTTCCTCCTTTGTCAAGATCTTCCGGATGCTCTTTTCCGCCTTGCTGCGGGGCAGCATCAGCTCATGCCCGCAGCCCAGGCACTTGAGTTTGATGTCCATGCCCACCCGCAGGATCTCCCACTGGGAGCTGCCGCAGGGATGGGGCTTTTTCAATTCCACCTTGTCGTGCAGGTGCAGGTCCATTCCAATTCCTCCAGTCAAACCTGTGTCTTTTTGCGCATAGTATGGTTTCAACAAACCAACCGCCGCCTGTGCGGCAGATAGGATGCGATATCAATGCCGGAAAACAAGCTGTTCCCGCCGGAGGGACTCCGTCCCCCGACTCCCTGTTCCTTACCGCTGCTCCAGTCCGCCGCAGCCGACGGCTCCATTCTGGAAGGATGCGTGGACCGGTGTGACGGAGAGCTGGCCCTCCACCTCTCCCTGGACGGCATCCGGGGCTACATCCCTCCATCGGAAGTCCTCTCCCCCTGGATCAGCGGCGCCCAGCGGGAGATCTCCGTTCTCTCCCGGGTGGGGCGCCGGGTGTGCTTTACCGTGCAGTCCGTCACTGCGGACGAAAAAGGCGCGCCGCTGGCCCTCCTCTCCCGGGCCGACGCCCAGGAGCGGGCCCTTGACTGGTTCCTCGCCAATCTGCGTCCGGGATCCGTCATCACGGCCCGGATCACCAGCCTGGCCCCCTTCGGCGCCTTTGCGGATATAGGCTGCGGCGTCATCGCCATGCTGCCACTGGAGCACATCTCCGTCTCCCGCATCTCCCACCCGTCGGACCGCTTCTCCCCGGGACAGAAGATCCTGGCGGTGATCCGGGCCATGGACCCGGAGCGGCGCCGCTTCACCCTCACCCACCGGGAGCTTCTGGGCACCTGGATGGAAAACGCCAGCCGCTTTCAGGTGGGAGACACCGTCACCGGCATCGTCCGCAGCATCCGGGAGTACGGCACTTTTATCGAGCTGACCCCCAACCTCTCAGGCCTGGCGGACAACCGGGAGGGCATCTGCGAGGGAGACGCCGTCTCCGTGCGCATCCGCAGCATCCGGCCGGAGAACATGAAGGTCAAATTGCAGCTCATCGACCGCCTGCCGCCGCCGGAAAATCCCGCGCCGTTGCGCTATCAGATCACCGACGGGGTGCTGGAGCGGTGGATCTACTCCCCGCCGGGGTGCGTGAAGACACCGGTGGAGACGGATTTTACAGAGGCTCGCCCTTGATCTTTTCCCAGTAGGCCCTGGCGGCCTGCTCCGTCTTGTTGTCGCCCCAGTGGTAGTATTTGACGTCCTTGATGGCGTCCGGCAGATACTGCTGGGGCACCCACCGGTTTGGAAAGTCGTGGGGATAGAGGTAGCCCTGCTCCCGCTCCTGGCCGGAGGTATCCACGTGGACATTCTGCAGGTGGCGGGGAATGTCCCCGCTCTTCCCTTTTTTCAGATCCGCCATGGCGGCGATGATGGCGTTGTGGGCGGTGTTGGACTTGGGGGCCGTGGCCAGCAGGATGGCCGCCTCCGCCAGGGGAAGCCGGGCCTCCGGCAGTCCCACCTGCACCGCCGCGTCCACGCAGGCCTTGGTGATGGCCATGGCCATGGGATAGGCAAGGCCCACATCCTCCGCCGCGATCACCAGCAGACGCCGGCAGGGTGAGAGCAGGTCTCCCGCCTCCAGCAGCCGCCCCAGATAGTGGACCGCGGCGTCCGGGTCAGAGCCCCGGATGGACTTTTGCAGCGCCGAGAGGATGTCGTAGTGGGCGTCCCCGTCCCGGTCGTAGCGCATCGCGCTGCGCTGCGAGACCTGTAAGGCGTCATCACTTGTCAGGATCAGCTTCCCGTCCACCGGCTGCGCCGCCTGGCACAAAAGCTCCACGGCGTTGATGGCTTTGCGGACATCGCCTCCGCAGGCGGCGGCGATCTGTCCCGGGACAGCTTCCTCCCAGGAAAGGGGCAATGTACTGCGCTGGCGCTCAATACGCAAAGCCCGCAGCACCGCCGGTTCCGCCTCCGCGGCGGACACCGCCTTGAACTCGAACACCGTGCTGCGGGAGAGCAGGGCGCTGTACACATAGAAGTAGGGATTCTCCGTGGTAGAGGCGATGAGGGTCAGCTGCCCGTTCTCCATGAATTCCAGGAGGCTTTGCTGCTGCTTCTTGTTGAAATACTGGATCTCATCCAGGTACAGCAAAATCCCGCCGGGGGCCATCAGGGTGCCCACGTCGGCGATGATGTCCTTGATATCCTGCAAGGAGGCGGTGGTAGCGTTGAGACGGTAGAGGGTCTTTTGGGTCTTTTGGGCGATGATGTTGGCGATGGTGGTCTTGCCGGTGCCGGAGGGCCCGTAAAAGACCATGTTTGTGTCAGTGCCGCTCTCAATGAGCCGGCGCAGTACCGCGCCGGGGGCAAGCAGGTGCCGCTGTCCCACCACCTCGTCCAGCGTTTTGGGCCGGATCTCATCTGCCAGGGGGCGTCCCATGTCCACCCCTCCTTTCATACTGACTAAATTGGAATTATACCACACGCTCCCTGTGATTTCCACGGTTTTTTCCCTAGCCTTGTGTCGAATTTTGTGGTATGCTGGGGAGCGAGGTGATGACCATGAAATCCAAGGCCGCCGTGAAGCGGATCATTGAAACGCTGAAAGGGCTCTATCCCGACGCCCTTTGTTCCCTGCAATATGAAAAGGACTACGAGCTGCTCTTTGCCGTGCGGCTGTCCGCCCAGTGTACCGACGAACGGGTCAACAAGGTCACCCCCGCTTTGTATGAGCGCTTTCCCACCCTGGAGAGCTTTGCCCAGGCAGATCCGGCGGAGGTGGGAGAGTACATCCACTCCTGCGGGTTTTATAACGGCAAGGCCCGGGACATCGTGGCCTGTGCACAGCAGCTGCTCCAAAAGCACGGCGGCAAGGTCCCCGGCACCATGGAGGAACTGACGGCCCTGCCCGGCGTGGGCCGCAAGACCGCCAACCTGATCCTGGGAGACATCTACCACCAGCCCGCCTACGTCTGCGACACCCACTGCATCCGCATCACCGGGCGGCTGGGCATCACCGATGGGTCCAAGGATCCCGTCCAGGTGGAACGGCAGCTGCGCAAGGTACTGCCGCCGGAGGAGTCCTCCGATTTCTGCCACCGGATGGTGCTCTTCGGCCGGGATACCTGTACCGCCCGCTCCCCCAAGTGTGAGGGCTGCCCCCTGGCCGGGGACTGTGCTGCTGCCAAGGCTGCCAAGAAAAAATAATCATGTCTCTGGAAAGTGCCTGCCGCCGTGCAGGCACTTTTTTTCATTTCCCATCATATACTGGGACAGAGTACGGGAATCTTCCCCTATAAGGAGGCACACATGGACGAGAAAATGGCCCGCATGGCCCAGCAACTCAAGAACAACCCCGCCCTGCTGGGACAGCTGATGCAGTCCCAGGACGGTCAGGCCCTGATGCGGATGCTCTCTGACGGCAGCCGGGGGGCCTCTTTGCAGCAGGCGGCACAGTCCGCCGCCAACGGCGACACGGCAGCGCTGGCCGCCATGATGCAGCAGATCATGAGTTCTCCCGGCGGCGCTGCCCTAGTGGAGCACATCCGGAAAACAGTAAAGCCCTGAAAAAGCGGGGAAAGGCGGTGGCCCTATGGCCGAACTGGACGAGAAGATCAACGCGCTGCTGTCCGACCCGGACAGCATGGCCAAAATCATGCAGCTGGCCCAGTCCCTCTCCGGGAGCTCCGGCTCTTCGGAGTCCCAGCAAGCCCCCCAGGGACCGTGGAGCGCCTCTTCCCCGCCGCCTTCTCCCCAGCAGGCCGCCCCTGCCTTTTCTCCCGCCGGTTCCGGCGGCGGGGGCGACCCACTCTCCGCCCTGACGGGTGGGCTGGATCCGCAGCTTCTCATGCGGCTCCTTCCCCTGGTGCAGGAGCTGGGCTCCGGTCAGGACACCAACGCCCGGCGGCTTGTATACGCCCTGCGCCCCTACCTGAAGCCGGAGCGCCAGGACAAGGTGGAGCGGGCGCTGCAGCTGGCACGGCTGTTCCATATCGGGAAGAAATTCTTAGAGGGCTGGGGAGGGATCCGGGATGTATAACCGCTATATCCGCAATGACCAGGGCGGGTACACCCGGGTCCCGGAGCCGGAACAGTCCGGGCGGGAAACGCCGCCCCAGGCTCCATCGGAGTCCCAGAGCGGCACCGGGCCTCCCCCCGGCGGCGAAAGACCGCCCCGGGACGGGCCATCCCCTCCCCGGCAGGAGGCTCCCCCTCACCGCCATACCTCAGAGCGGCCCGCCTATGAAAACGCCGACAATCCGGGAAACAGCGGCCTGGCTGACGGCCTCACCGGCTTTCTGCGCCACATGCTGGATCAGTTTCACTTGGACAGTGTGGATACCGGGGATCTGCTGCTGCTGGGGCTTTTGTTCTTCCTCTTCCGGGAGGATGCCGATGAGGAATTGCTGGTGGCCCTGGGATTATTGCTCATCCTGTAAAAAAGAGCGGAGGCAATCGCCTCCGCTCTTTGCTGATTCTCCTTATCCCATGACCACCGTGCCGTCCGGCAGGGTAAAATCATTGGTAAATGTGGGATCCGACACCATGGACAGCTCCCCCATGCGGTAGATGGTCTCGCCGTCCTGCTGCCGCTCCGCCGCCACCAACAGCCCTGTATCCACATTGACCCAGAAGCGGCTTACGTAACCGTCTTCATTCTCCGCGGTCTCCACATAGATACACTTCATGTCGGAGGCCATCCGGTAATCCGCCAGGGCGATCTGCTCCACCTCCAGAGCCAAGACATCTTCGTAGGTGGGGATCATCTGCTCCTGATCGGCGGTGATGGAACCCGCCGCCAAGGTGGCAAAGTCCTTTTCGCTGTCGTACCAGATATAGGTGACTTCTCCGTCGGTAAGGCTGTGGCGCACCCGGCCGTCCGCCTGGGTGCGGTCCGTACGGGTCCAGGGACCATTCACCGCCACACTGACCTCGTTTTCGCCGCTGCCTCCGCTCCAAAACTGCATCACCCGGAAGGTGCGCCGGTACTGGGTAGGCCGTTCCAGAGCGGCAATGGCGGATTGGACCGTGTCCGGCCGGATCTCCACCAGCGTCAGATCGCTGCCGGACAGCTCGCCGTCCTCCTGGGCGTTGTCCGTGACATCCGATTCCTGGGGAAGCGTGATATGGGCGGTGCGGCGCAAACCGTTCACCAGCATCAAAATGATCACCAGAGCCATCAGCGCTACGAATCCTACGGTGATCCGGTTGAGTTTCCGCTTGTCCATCAAACGCCTCCTTCCCCTCAGGATGGTATGGAGCTGCTCAGAACTCCTCCGGCCGGTCAGCGCGCAGGCCGAAGCGCCATTCGATAGCGTCGGCGATCCGGCGGCAGGCATGGCCGTCGCCGTAGGGATTCACCGCATGAGCCATCTGGGTATAGGCGGCACTGTCGCGGATGAGCCGTTCCGCCATGGTGACGATGTCATCCTGCACCACGCCGCACAGCTTCACGGTGCCGGCAGCCACAGCCTCCGGCCGCTCCGTCTCCCGGCGCATCACCAGCACGGGCTTTCCCAGGGCGGGCGCCTCCTCCTGGAGCCCGCCGGAATCCGTCAGCACCAGGAAGCTGCGGGCCATGAGATTGTGCATCTCGTCGGCGGGCAGCGGGTCGATGAGATGGACCCGGGGCGCACCCCGGAGATAGGTGTCCACCGCCTCCCGCACCACCGGGCTCAGGTGCACGGGATACACCAGCTCCACATCTTCATTTTCCTCGGCGATCTGACGCAGGGCCAGCATGATGTTCTTCATGGGTTCGCCGTAGTTTTCCCGGCGGTGGCAGGTCACCAGAATGATCTTCTTCTCCCCGTAGGGCAGGTGGTTGAGCTCCTCCGTGGCAAAGCGGTAATCCTCCCGTACGGTGGTCTTCAAGGCATCGATGACGGTATTTCCGGTGACGAACAGCCCCTCGGTGATTCCCTCTTTCAGGAGGTTCTTTTTGTTGTTCTCCGTGGGGCAGAAATAGAGATCCGCAATGGCGGAGACCAGCTTGCGGTTCATCTCCTCCGGAAAGGGAGAATACTTGTCATAGGTCCGCAATCCTGCTTCCACGTGTCCAACAGGCACCTGGTGGTAGAAGGCGGACAGGGCCCCGGCGAAAGTGGTGGAGGTATCGCCGTGAACCAGGATCATATCCGGCTTCAGGCTGTCGATGGCCTCGTCCATCCCCAAAAGGCACTTGCTGGTGATGGTGGAGAGGGTCTGCCGGGGGGTCATGATGTCCAGATCCCAGTCGGGCTTGAGATCAAAGACCTCCAGTACGCTGTCCAGCATCTGGCGGTGCTGGGCGGTGACGCAGCAGAGGCTCTCGATTCCCGGGCGGGTGCCCAGTTCCTTCACCAGGGGGCACATCTTGATAGCCTCCGGCCGGGTGCCGAAGACGCTCATAATCCGTACGTTCTTCATTTAAGACTCCTTCTCCTTCCCCTTTTCCTCCTGGGAAGGCTTGTCCTCGTGGGCGTGGGCCCCCTCATGGTGGCCGTGCTCCTTGAGTTCCTCCAGCTCCTCATGGAGCTCCTCCCGAACCTCCTTGGGGAACACCACCCGGGCGGCCACCAGCGCCACAATGCACAGCGCCGCGAAAAACAGCATGGCCTTCTGTTCGCCGCCGGTGGTGAGCACCACGGCGGAGAGGCCCAGAATGGCGGAAATCACATACAGCGTGGCCACCGCCTGCTTCTGGTTGAGGCCCATGTCGATGAGCCGGTGATGGATGTGGCCGCGGTCGGCGTGCATGGGGCTCTGACCGTGGGCAATGCGCCGGATAAAGGCAAAGGTGGTGTCAAAGATGGGCAATCCCAGAATCAAAAACGGCACTGCGAAGGAGATGACCGCGTAGAACTTGAAAAGGCCCTGGATGGACATGGTGGCCAGAATGTATCCTAAGAACGTGGCGCCGGTATCTCCCATGAAGATCTTGGCGGGGTTGAGGTTATAGGGCATGAAGCCCACGCAGGCACCCACCAGGGCGGCCATCACCAACGCCACCTGGCTCTCGCTGCCAAGGAGGGCGATGATGAGCACCGTGGTGGCGGAGATGGCGGAAACACCGTTAGCCAGGCCGTCCAGCCCGTCGATGAGGTTGACGGAGTTGGTGATGGCCACGATCCAGATTACCGTCACGGGGATGGACAGCCAGCCCAGTACCCAGTAGAGGTTGTCCGAAAAAACGTTGGGGTTGGAGATGGCCTGGATCACCACACCGTTCATGGCGGGAATGGCCGCCGCCACGATCTGCACCACGAATTTGAACATGGCCGGCAGGGGCGTGATATCGTCCACCACGCCCAGGATCACGATGATGACGGCGCCCAGCAGAATGGACTGCATCTGCTGGTTGCCCCGGATATTCACAAACAGGACGATGCTCACCAGGAAGCCGATGAAGATGGCCAGGCCCCCCAGCCGGGGGATGGGCACCTTGTGCATCCGGCGGGCATCCTTGGGCACATCGATGGCACCAACCTTATAGGCGAAGGTCTTCACCACCGGGGTCATGAGAAAGCTGACCACCGCCGCTACCAGCAGCGCCAGGACCACATAGACGATCAGCTGATTTTCCAGTACCATGGCATCCTCCGTCAACGAGCCAAAAAGCCGATCTTCTTATAGACCTTGGAGAGGGTGCGGTTTGCCACCCGGGAGGCCTTCTCGGCACCGGCGCGGTACACGCTCTCCAGATATGCCTTGTCCGCCAGCAGCCGCTCCGTCTCCTCCCGGATGGGGCGCAGCAGCTCCACCACGGACTCGCCCACAGCGGTCTTGAAGTCGCCGTAGCCCCGGCCGGCGAACTCCGCCTCGATCTCCTGGAAGGTCTTGCCGGTGGCAGCGGAGTAGATCTGCATGAGGTTGGACACACCGGGCTTATTCTCCTTGTCGTAGCGAACGCAGGCCTCGGAGTCCGTCACGGCCTTCTTGAACTTACGCATGATATCCTCGGGCTTTTCCAGCATGTACACACAGCCGTTTTGATCCTTGTCGGACTTGGACATCTTCTTTTCCGGGCTGGTCAGGCTCATGACCCGGGCCCCCACTTCCGGAATATAGGGATCAGGGAGTTTGAACGTATCGCCGTAGATACCGTTGAAGCGGGTGGCGATGTCCCGGCAGATCTCCACATGCTGCTTCTGGTCGCCGCCCACAGGCACCAGATCCGCCTGGTAGAGCAGGATATCCGCCGCCATCAGGGCGGGATAGGTGAAGAGGCCGGCGTTGATGTTGTCGGCGTTTTTGGCGGATTTATCCTTGAACTGGGTCATGCGGGAGAGCTCGCCGAACATGGTGTAGCAGTCCAGCACCCAGCCCAGCTGGGCGTGGGCCGGCACATGGGACTGGACAAAGAGGGTATTCTTCTCCGGATCCAGACCGCTGGCAATGTAGGCCGCCACCTGGGTAATGGTATGGCGGCGCAGCTCCGCAGGCACCTGACGCACCGTGATGGTGTGCATGTCTGCCAGCATGTAGTAACAATCATATTCATCCGCCAGAGCGGCCCAGTTGCGGATGGCCCCTAGGTAGGAGCCCAGGGTCAGATCACCGGAGGGCTGGATGCCGCTGAGAATGCGTTTTTTCTGCACTTCATTTTCCATAGTTGGAACACCTCAAATCTTTCCATTGAACGCGCCTTGCAAAACGGCGCAATTTAACTTATACAGTGTACCACAGCCTCTGAAAAAGTGCAACGGAGAAAACGCTCCAGCCCCTGGGAAAATCTCGGGGCAGCAGCTGCTTTCAACCGGGCCTTGCCCTTTTGAGCGGAGCATGATATCATGGTCAGAAAATTCCGCGGATAAGGCAGGCTGTACTATGCAAAAAAGCACAAAACTCTCCGGATGGCTGATGGCCGTTTTCACTGTGATGGTCTGGGGCTCCACCTTCATCGCCAGCAAGAAGCTGCTGGTGTACTACACTCCCTCCCAGATCATGCTGCTGCGCTTCGTACTGGCTTACGGCGCCCTGTGGCTCCCCCGGCACCGGCGGCTGCATCTCACATGCCGGGAGGAGCTCCGGTTCGTGCTGCTGGGCATCTTCGGCTGTTCGCTGTACTTCTACACGGAGAATACCGCCCTGTCCTATACCCTGGCTGCCAACGTCAGCATCATCGTGGCGGCGGCCCCCATCTTCACCGCCGTGGCGGCCCATCTTACCGGCGAGGAGCGCCTCTCCTCCGGGACGCTGCTGGGCTTTCTCACCGCCTTCACCGGCGTGATTTTGGTGGTGTGCAACGGCACCTTCGTGCTGCGTCTGGATCCCCGGGGCGACTTCCTGGCCCTGGCGGCGGCGGGGTGCTGGGCAGTGTACTCGGTACTGCTCAAGCGCTGTGCCTCCTCTTATGACCCCATTCTGGTGACCCGGCGGACTCTGTTCTGGGGAGCCATTACGGCAGTGCCTTTTGTGGCTGCGGAAGGCGCCCCCTTCTCCCTGGAACCCCTGGCCTCCCTGCCCCTGGCCGGGTGCCTGGTGTTTCTGGGCCTCATGGGCAGCGCGTTGTGCTACGTCCTCTGGAACCACGCCATCCGGATTTTGGGGGTGGTGGCAGCCAACAATTTCATCTACCTCATTCCCTTCGTCACCATCGTCACCGCCCGAATCTTCCTGGGCGAGGCCATCTCTCCCCTGGCCATTCTGGGCGCCGTGCTCATCACCGGCGGCGTGGTGATGGCCCAGCGAACTCCCGCCGTCCGGAAACCCGCCCGGCAAACCTGACCCAAAATCCCCAAAGCCCCTCTGCTTTGGGGATTTTCCCGCCTCAGGGCTCACATTTTCTTGACATTCGCCGCCGCAGCGGCCATAATGCTAGATGTGTAATTGTGTAAATTTCCAATGGAGGTACCATTTTATGGAAATCGATCAGGCTTTCTTTGATGAGATGGAGGCCCGCATCCCCAAGGGCGGCGTCCGCACCCGGTTCGCCCCCTCCCCCACCGGCTACATGCACGTGGGCAACCTGCGCACCGCCCTGTATACCTGGCTCATCGCCCGGCACAATCACGGCACGTTTATCCTGCGCATTGAGGATACCGACCAGGGCCGTCTGGTGGAAGGCGCCACCGACGTCATCTACCGCACCATGGCCGAGTGCGGCCTGGATCACGACGAAGGCCCCGACGTGGGCGGCCCTGTGGGCCCCTACATCCAGTCGGAGCGGCGGGGCCTGTACGGCAAATACGCCCATCTGCTGGTAGCCAAGGGCGCGGCCTATTACTGCTTCTGCGAGAAGACTGAGTCCGAGGAGGACTCCGGCGAGTTTGACCGGGGAGACGACCCCTGCCGCAATCTCAGCCCGGAGGAGATCCAGGCCAATCTGGACGCCGGCAAGCCCTATGTCATCCGCCAGCGGATCCCCCACGAGGGCACCACCACCTTCCACGATGTCTCCTTCGGCGACATCACCGTGGAGAACAAGACCTTGGATGACCAGGTGCTCTTAAAGCGGGACGGCCTGCCCACCTATAACTTCGCCAATGTGGTGGACGACCACCTCATGGGCATCACCCATGTGGTCCGGGGCAGCGAATACCTCTCCTCCGCCCCCAAGTATAACCTCCTGTATGAGGCCTTCGGCTGGGATATCCCCACCTATGTTCACTGCTCCCCCGTCATGCGGGATCAGCACAACAAGATGTCCAAGCGCCACGGAGATCCCTCCTACGAGGATCTGCGGGATCAGGGCTATCTGACGGCGGCCATTTTGAACTACGTGGCCCTTCTGGGCTGGGCGCCCAAGGGCGAGCTGGGCGAGCAGGAGATCTTCTCCCTGCCGGAGCTGGTGGATGCCTTTGACATCGCCGGCATCTCCAAGTCCCCGGCTATCTTCGACATTGACAAGCTCACCTATTTCAACGCCACCTACCTGAGAGCTATGGCGCCGGAGGACTTTGCCAAGGCGGCGGAGCCCTATATCCGCCAGGGCGTGAAGAACCCCGCCATCGACACCGCTGCCGTGGCGGCGCTGCTGCAGGCCCGGTGCGAAAAGCTCACGGAGATCCCCGAGAAGGTGGACTTCTTCGACGCGCTGCCGGACTACGACGTGGCCCTCTTCACCAACAAGAAGTCCAAGACCGACAGTGAAGTCTCCGCCCGGATGCTCCAAGCGGCCATCCCCGCCCTGGAGGCTCTGCCCCAGTGGACGCAGGATGCCGTCCATGACTGCCTCATCTCCCTGGCAGAGAGCCTGGGAGTCAAGAACGCCACTCTCATGTGGCCGGTGCGCATCGCCGCCGCCGGCAAGCAGGTGACCCCCGGCGGCGCCGTGGAGATCTGCCACATTCTGGGCAAAGAGGAGACGCTGCGCCGTCTGCGCCTGGGCCTTTCCAAGCTGCAGGCATAAGCGCAGAAGCCCCCTCGATCCACCGCCGCAGTCTTCCATTCCGTTGTAACATTCTATAAAAAGGACTGATATACTCCATGAGCAAGCTCATCATCCCCGAAGGCTACAAGATGCCTCTTTCCAACAATCAGCTCCAGCGTGCCATCGAACTGATCCACACGGAGTTCCAGCACAGCCTCACCATCCGGCTGAACCTGCACCGGGTCTCCGCCCCCCTGTTTGTGGACGGAAACACCGGCCTCAACGACGACCTCAACGGCGTGGAGCGCCCGGTCTCCTTTGACATCCCCGACGTGGGGACCGACGGCCAGGTGGTGCATTCTCTGGCCAAGTGGAAGCGCTTGGCCCTCAAGCGCTATGAGTTCCCCGCCGGCAGCGGCCTCTACACGGATATGAACGCCATCCGCCGGGATGAAGTGGTTGATAACCTCCACTCCATCTACGTGGATCAGTGGGACTGGGAGAAGCACATTGAGGAGTCCGACCGGAACGTGGAATATCTCAAGGACACCGTCCGGGACATCGTGGGTGCCCTGTGCGACACTGCCACCGCCCTGCGCAACGCCTTCCCGGCTCTGACCTTTAAGCCCGAGCGGAAGGTGTTCTTCATCACCACGCAGGAACTGGAGGATATGTACCCGGATCTGACTCCCAACGAGCGGGAGACGGAGATCTGCCGCCAGCACCACACGGTGTTCCTGATGCAGATCGGAAAGCCCCTCAAGGGCTCCGGCAAGCCCCACGACGGCCGCGCTCCCGACTATGACGACTGGGATCTCAACGGCGATATCCTCATGTGGAACCCGGTGCTCCAGAGCCGCTTTGAAGTTTCCTCCATGGGCATCCGCGTCAATGCGGAGTCTCTGGACCGCCAGCTCACTGCCGCCGGCTGCGACCACCGCCGCAAGTTCCCCTTCCACCAGATGCTGCTGAACAACCAGCTGCCCCAGTCCATCGGCGGCGGCATCGGCCAGTCCCGGGTGTGCATGCTGCTCATCGGCACCTGCCATATCGGCGAGGTTCAGGCCAGCCTCTGGGATAAGGAAACCATGGAAGCCTGTGAAAAGGCTGGTATCACGCTTCTGTAAAGCTATATTACTTTCGTTCTGTTTTGGGCTGTCGCATCCTGGAACCGCCGTGGCCGGCGGTTCCAGGATGTCTTTTTTATACTCCGTCCCGCATAGTAAACCGCACGTTTTTCGGTTTGCGGTTGCATGTATTAGGGGAATTTTTTGAAAAAGTTGTCACTTTTTGAAAAAATTGTAATCTTTCTGTTGTTGACCCGCTGAACCCAGCGCTTACAATAGGAGCATAACAGCCCATTTGGCGGGAGGTGAAGAAGATGCGCTTATACAGCGGCGGAGGCAAGCGGCTCTCCGGCGGCGGAGGAACTGCCCGGGGCGGCAAACGGCTGCGCCCGGCCAAGCGCTCCCGGCGGTTCCTGACGGGCACCGTGGCGGCAGCAGTGACGGTTCTTGCGATAGCGGGCGCCATACGGGCCAGCGGTTTTTTTCACGCGGCCGCGCCGGCAGTCCCAGGACCGGACAGCACTTCCGATGATGCATCCGTAGAAATCATTCCCCTCACCCAGGCTCAGCCGGTCCAGGAGGAATCTGACGCGCTGCCGGATAACCGATTTCTCCTGAGCTTTGCCGGAGACTGCACCCTGGGCGTAGAGCATACCGCCTGGGGCAAAAGCGGCAGCTTTCCGGATGTGGTGGGAGAGAACTACGCCTATCCCCTTTCCGGGGTAAAGGAGCTGTTCAGCCGGGATGATTTCACCTTTGTGAATCTGGAGTGTGCCCTGACTTCCTATACGGTTCCGGCGGAAAAGGAATACCGGTTCCGGGGCCTGCCCGCCTACGGCCAAATTCTGACGGAGGGCAGCGTGGAGGCCGTCACTCTGGCCAATAACCACAGTCTGGACTACGGAAAAACCGGCCTGGCGGAGACGCGGCAGGTTTTGGAAAACCTGGGAATCTCCGCAGGCGGAGACGGTGAGACTTTTTTGTATACCACGTCCCGGGGATTGAAAATCGGCGTCTACACAGCCTACCATTTTGGCCGTCCGGAAATTAAAAAAGCCATTGAAAGCCTCCAGGCCCAGGGGGCTGAGGTCATCGTGGCCGCCTTCCACGCGGGAGTGGAGGGCTCCTATACCCCCAGCGCCCGCCAGCGGGAGCTCTTCCGGTACGCGGCGGAGTGCGGCGCCCACATCGTTTACAACAGCCATCCCCATGTGCTTCAGCCCATGGAGCAGTGGGGCGAGAGCGTAATTTTGTACAGCATGGGGAACTTCTGCTTCGGCGGAAACCGCAACCCCTCGGACAAGGACACCGCCATCATCCAGGTGGAGGTGGAACGCCAGGATGACGGGAGCGTTCAGGTCTGCGGAACCACGGTGCACCCCTGCTCTATCTCCAGCCGCTCCGACCGCAACGACTACCGCCCCACCCTCTATTCCCCCGACAGCGACGGCGCCCTGCGGGTAGAGCGCAAGCTGGCAGGCACCTACCAGCCGCCCCAAAAGGCGGAAGTCCCCCAGACCCCAGCCGTCCAGGAGATCCGCTATGACGGGGAGACCACCGCCGCCGTATCTGCCGGATAAACCAACATCCATACCAAAGAGGCCACCCACATGCTGTATCTGGAATCTTTCACCCTCCCCTCCGAAGGGGAGGAATCCAACTTTCTGCTGGGCGCTCCCAAGTGCCGCCGTACCTGCTACACCAGCCGCTATCCCTTTGGGATCTTCCCCCAAAAGCAGCTGACGGAGGTCACCTTCTCCCCCATCACCATTTTCCACGGCGGGAACGGCAGCGGGAAAACCACCCTGCTCAATCTCATCGGCGAAACTCTCCAGCTCCAGCGGGGGGCCGTGTTCAACCGCAGCGGCTTCTGGGATGACTATCTGCGCTTGTGCTCCTTTGAGTCTGCTCCCTCCTTCCGCCGGGAGATCCGGAACAACAGCCGGGTCATCACCAGCGACGACGTCTTCGACTATCTGCTGGACCTGCGCTGCCTCAATGAGAACATTGACTCCCGGCGCACAGAGCTGCTCTCCGAATACACGGACAAGCGCTACGCCAAGATGCAGCTGCGCTCCCTGTCAGATCTGGACGAGCTGCGCAAGGTAGTGGATGCCCAGCGCAAGACTGGCTCCCGCTACGTCCGGGATCAGGTGATGAACGATATCTCGGAACAGTCCAACGGCGAGAGCGCCTTTTTATACTTCACCCGGGAGATCACACAGGATGGCCTGTATCTGCTGGATGAGCCGGAAAACAGCCTCTCGGCAAAACTGCAGCTGGAATTGGCGCAGTTTCTGGAGGACGCCGTGCGCTTCTACCGCTGCCAGCTGGTCATCGCTACCCACTCTCCCTTCCTGCTGGCTCTGAAAGACGCAGTGGTTTACGATATGGACAGCTGCCCCGTTTCCCCCTGTCCCTGGACGGAGCTGGAAAACGTCCGAATGTACCATGATTTTTTTGAATCCCACCGGAGAGAGTTTGACTGATGGTTTCCCTGCCGGGGAAACGCGAAAAAGAATCAGGCGGATGCGGCC